>CAIZNF010000127.1 GCA_903934275.1 uncultured Nitrosomonadales bacterium | reverse complement strand
GAGGTGGTTGCTACTATATCAACCGCAATGGAAATAAAACCTATGTAGATCGAGCGCTTTGCAAACCGCCAGTAACCGAAATTAAAAAACCACAAGAAAAAACTTGAACAAGGTCGATAAAAAATTATTGCGCGAGGGCGGGTTTATAACCAGCCTAACCCTGCGCAAAAGCGCGCCGCCGAGTCAGCTTGTTTCGTTAGGCCTCAGTATTTTCTAATTCAGGTATGAGCCTGAAGCGGCTACGATCTGGGTGATTTGTTTGTGTGGGTTGGCCGGGTTGAAAAGTGAAGTTTAAGGGATTCTACTAAGCGTTTTTGAGTTTATTTTTTTATGATTTTAGCCTAAAGAACTGGTGCTTTTTCGGTTTTGTTTTTTGATCGGTCAGGCTCGGCGTTTTGGCCTTATAAAACTTGCAAATAAATTACTCTTTGCAAGTTGCATTTCCTGCGCCGCCGCCAAGTCTGTTTTTGACTTCGCCCGCGCCTCCAAAGCTTCAAGTGCGACACCTTTCTTGAGCGTGGCAAAACCCTTTTCGCATAGCTGCGCCAAGCACTCCAGCGGGGTCTTCACATCCTCGTCTTTATAGCGCTTGACGACCTTTCCTTTGGGGCTGATTATCTCGGTGGCATACATGCACGGGCGATGGAAATTTAGCCAATGGTTGAACGTTTCCAAGTAGAACGCATTGATGGGCTTGGCGTACTGCTGTGGGATGTGTTCGTAGCCCATGTGCTTGCGCACGACGCTGGCATTCTTGCTCTCTGCCAGCGCGTTATCGTTGCTGTGGCGCGAGCGCGATTTGGTTTGTTCGATGCGTAGTTTCTCAAGGATTTTCGCCACCGGGCCGTTGATGTATTCGGAGCCGTTGTCCGAGTGAAATCCCAAGACCACAAACGGAAACTGTTCGATGATCAACTCCAGTACGGGCAACAAAAATGCCTCGCTAATACCCTGCACGCACGCCTCGACTTGCCACTGACTGACCTCGTCAACGCAGGTGATGTGATACACGCCTTTGATGCCGTCAAGATCGCCTTGGTGGACGGTGTCAATGCGCACAAACCCAACCCGCCCTTTGGGGCGTGGCACTTTGCGTACCCCGATGGAATTGCACACCGGATTAGTCTTGGTGAAAACCACCCGCAAGGCTCGGTAGCCCGAGCTTTTGCGCAGGTTGTACAGGTGCGAAACCGACAGCCCGGCCAGCCGCTCATAGCGCGCATCGCCATAGACACTGTAAGCGCGTTGCAAGAGGTGCGCAATGGCCGGTCCGCACACGTCCTCGTTGGCCTTGTCCATCTCGGCGAGCAGTGCGATATCGATAGCCGTGTATTTGCGCGCGAAGGGGGCGGCAGGAGCGCGGTAGCGCTTGGACAGGGGTGTGGTAGCCAAACGGTTTGCGAACCACTGTGCGGCCAGGCGGGTGACCTGCGCGCGGCTGTAGCCGCTGGTGACTTGCAGGTACTTCAGCAGCACACCTTTCTCTCGCTTGCCCTGCCTGGGATAGTCAAAGCGTTTGAGCACGCGGCTGATGTGCTCGTAGCGTTCGCTGTCGTCTCCAGACTTGGTGAATTCAATCTGGAGGCAGCCACTGAGAAATTGCTCAACCTGTTCTATCGTGCAAAGCCGTGTTTCGTTCATGTTGATCATCATCCTTGCAATGATCAACCCACCTCTTCAATTCGACCTCAGATTGTTCGCTTCAGGCTCATTCCTCGTTGGAAATACGACCATCCTTCAGGCTCATACCACATTGGATAAGGCTGCATATCGTAATACCCACGCTTATATGATAGCCTTCGCCGGTTCGTAAACACGACCAACCGTAATGGCCAAGTTGCCCCAAACAAATTTCGCTCATTTAGAACAGCACGACGAACAGTTGCTGCGCCTGGGGCTGTTGGCGGAAAAGTATTTCGCAGGCGATCCCAATACCTGTTTGCT
>CAIZNF010000126.1 GCA_903934275.1 uncultured Nitrosomonadales bacterium | reverse complement strand
CTCCACAGGGTGTTCATCGGAGCGAATTCGTCCTTTCTATTAGTTCTCAAAGGATTAAACGGTTAATTGTTTTTATGGATATTCGCACCCAGTTTGCGTATAAAGGCGCGAAGGCAAGTCAATCTAACGGACGAGTCTGAGCCAAAATTGTAGGTCGGGCTCTGCCCGACAGGGTGGGCAGAACCCACCCTGCGGCCTCGTTGAAAAATTATTGTCATTTTTTGACATCACTTTGACTGGTACGAGACTAAGGATAGAGTCGCAGAATAAAACAGCTTTGTTGTTTTCTGTCACCCTCATGAAATCGGGAATCCAGCTAAATCAAAGATACCTCGAAGCGAGGTTTTTATTATCGCCGGATTTCTGCCTTCGCCGGAACGTCGGTCTAACTGGACTATTCAGGTCTTATCATATTGTGAGATTATTTGACCGATACGAGACCAATAGGAAATATAATCAAGCCATGATCCACAGTGATAATCTCACCGCCGAGCCTTGCATCGAATCCAGCAGGATGGTCGCAGCCGTTCCCGTGTCGAAGCAGGAGGAGGTTTTGGAGCGCGCGTTGCGCCCCAAACAACTTGACGAATATGTCGGGCAGGAAAAAATACGCGGCCAGTTGGAAATATTCATCGAAGCGGCAAGGTTGCGCAAGGAGCCGCTCGATCATGTGCTGCTGTTTGGCCCGCCCGGCTTGGGTAAAACCACTCTGGCGCAGATCATTGCACGCGAAATGGGTGTAAATCTGCGCCATACTTCCGGTCCGGTATTGGAGCGTGCGGGCGACCTCGCCGCACTGCTGACCAATCTCGAACCGAACGATGTATTATTTATCGACGAAATACACCGTTTGTCGCCGGTGGTGGAAGAAATTCTCTATCCCGCTCTTGAGGATTACCAGATCGATATCATGATCGGGGAAGGCCCAGCGGCGCGCTCGGTGAAGCTTGATCTGCCCCCGTTCACGTTGGTGGGGGCGACCACGCGCGCGGGGATGCTGACCAATCCGTTACGCGACCGCTTCGGGATTGTTGCAAGGCTGGAGTTCTACACGCCGGAAGAATTGCAGCGCATCGTGATGCGTTCGGCCGGACTGCTGGAGATGAATCTGTCGCATGATGGCGCATTGGAAATCGCCACCCGTTCACGCGGAACGCCGCGTATCGCCAACCGCCTGCTGCGTCGCGTGCGCGATTTTGCCGATGTAAAAGCGGGCGGTGATGCGACGCGCGAAGTGGCGGATGCCGCACTGATTATGCTGGACGTGGACTCGCGAGGGCTAGATGTGATGGATAGGAAATTGCTGCTCACCGTCATCGAGAAGTTCCTTGGCGGACCGGTAGGCGTGGACAATCTCGCTGCCGCTATTGGTGAGGAGCGCGATACCATAGAAGATGTATTGGAGCCGTATCTGATTCAGCAGGGTTATCTGCAACGCACGCCGCGTGGTCGCATGGCCACCGCAAATGCCTATCGCCATTTCGGGCTGGCGGTTGCAAATAATCCAATTGGCCTCAATCCGGTCAATGGCGATTTGCTGTTGTAGTCTCCGACCGCTTCGACAAGCTCAGGACAGGCATGGTGGGCACAGCCAACCCTATGATTAAATCAAGCAACCTTTTTAGCAGGAGTTAAATATGGCAAGCAACAAACAAGCTGTTCAAACCCCCGATGCGCCCGCCGCAATCGGCACTTATTCCCAAGCGGTGCGAGTCGATGACACGGTGTACCTGTCTGGGCAGATCGGACTCGATCCGGACACTATGCAGATGGTGGAGGGTATCGAGGCGCAAATCCATCGTGTATTTCGAAATCTGCGCGCGGTGGCGAGCGCTTCCGGCAGCAGTTTTGACGATATGGTGAAGTTGAATGTGTATCTCACCGACCTCGCCAATTTTGCCAAAGTAAACGAAATTATGGCGGGTTATTTTCATCAGCCGTATCCGGCACGAGCCGCAGTGGGCGTGGCGGCGTTGCCGCGCGCCGCGTTGGTGGAAATGGATGGCGTGCTGGTCGTTCAAGATTAAGGAGGCATCATTTACGCCATCCTAATTGAATTCTTAATCATGTCCTCGCTCCGTATTTGTCGTTTCCGCGCGGAGCGAGGGAACAATGTCTGCCAACACATATCGTGAAAAACACGAATTGAATGCGCCCGCAAAAATTCCGCCTGCCACATTAAGCAGGCTCGCCAAGCTCGGCATCCATCACCGCACCGACTTGCTGTTGCATTTGCCGTTGCGCTATGAAGACGAAACACATCTCGCGCCAATCTCAACCGCGCAGCCGGGCCAAACCGTGCAGGTGCAGGGAATCGTCGCGCATAGTGAGGTGATCTTCCGCCCGCGCCGCACCTTGGTCTGCCGTTTGCAGGATAACGGCGGAGAGCTGTATTTGAGGTTTTTGAATTTTTATCCAAGCCAACAAAAACAGCTTGCGGAGGGCAAGCAGGTACGCGCAGTCGGCGAAGTGCGCATGGGCTATTACGGCCTGGAAATGGTGCATCCGAAATGTCGCACGGTGGACGATGATACGCCGCTGCAACAAAGCCTCACGCCAATCTACCCGACTACCGCGGGATTGTCGCAAATGGTGTTGCGCAAGCTGATTGCCAACGCGCTGGAAACACTGCCATTGGCCGATACTTTGCCTGAGATATTATTGCAAAGGCTGAATCTGGCAGGCTTCGCTGACAGCATCAAATTATTGCATAACCCTACGCCGGATATCGCTGCCATTTCCTTGGGAGATCGTACCAACGCTGCATGGAGGCGCATCAAGTTTGACGAATTGCTGGCGCAGCAACTGTCGATGCGCGCGCATCACCGCGAACGCGGCAAGCGTCTCGCACCAATTCTTGCGCCGCACCGGCAATTCACCGCACCCCTGATAAAAGCATTGCCATTCGCGCTGACCAAAGCGCAACAGCGCAGTTTTGCCGAGATTAGCCGCGATCTCGCGCAACCGCACCCGATGCAGCGTTTGCTGCTCGGTGATGTAGGCAGTGGCAAGACTATCGTTGCGGCACTTGCCGCGTTGCAGGCTATCGAAAACGGTTATCAAGCCGCGCTGATGTCGCCCACTGAGATTCTCGCCGAGCAGCATTACCTCAAGCTGCGCGACTGGCTAGAACCGCTCGGCATTACGCCGGTATGGCTGTCCGGCAGCCTGAAGAAAAAGGAAAAACAACTCGCTGCCGAAAAAATTGCCAGCGGTGAGACGTTGCTCGCTATAGGTACACACGCGCTGTTTCAGGGTTCCATCGAGTTTTACAAACTCGGCTTGGCGATTGTCGATGAGCAACACAAATTCGGCGTGCAGCAGCGTCTCGCTTTACGCAACAAGGGAAAATATTCGAACTCTATTTCACCGGCAAAATCGGATTCGAATGAGCCGCATCAGTTGATGATGAGCGCCACACCGATCCCGCGCACCTTGGCGATGAGCTATTATGCGGACCTGGATGTGTCGGTGATCGACGAATTGCCGCCCGGCCGCACGCCGGTGGTCACCAAGCTGGTCAGCGATGAACGCCGCGACGAGGTGATCGATAGAGTGCGCGCCGCTTGCATGGAAGGACAGCAAGCCTATTGGGTCTGCCCGCTGATCGACGAATCTGAAATCCTGCAATTGCAAACCGCGCTGGAAACCTATCAATTGCTCATGAAAACCTTCCCGGAGCTGCGCGTCGGGCTGGTGCATGGCAAACTGGATAATGCCGAAAAGGCGCGTGTGATGGCGGCATTCAAGGCGAACGAGCTGCAACTGTTGGTTGCCACCACGGTGATCGAAGTCGGCGTGGACGTGCCGAATGCCAGCATGATGGTGATCGACCATGCCGAGCGTATGGGGCTGGCGCAACTGCACCAGCTGCGCGGGCGGGTGGGGCGCGGCGCGGCCCACAGCCTGTGCATCCTGTTGTATCAGCAACCGCTCTCCGAACTGGCACGGGCGCGCCTGAAAATCATTTTTGAAAGCACCGACGGCTTTGCCATCGCACAGCAGGATTTACAATTACGCGGACCGGGCGAATTGCTCGGCGCGCGACAAAGCGGTGTGGCAATGCTGCGCTTTGCCGACATCGGCACGGACGAGGATTTACTGAATCATGCGCGGCAGGCCGCCGACGAATTGCTGCGCGATTTTCACGAAGCGGCACAAGCGCATTTACACCGCTGGATGGCAAATAAACATGACTATTTGCACGCCTGAACCCCCCTTTAACTCCTCCCCTGACAAGCCTGCCATGAGCCTGTCGGAGCGGGGGAGGCCAAGAGGGGCTTCTCCATTATGAATAATCACGGCTGGCACCATTTTTCACCCAATGTCGAAGCGAATTACGCGCCCTGGCTGCGCAATCACGGTTCGTTGACTCAGCGCATCCAGCAACGCTGTACCCGCTTCGCGGTACGTGGAGTGCGCAGCGGACTGGCGCGCATCGCGCCGGATGAGGCCGCATTGTTGGATGTTGCGCCGGGGCATCTTGCCTATTCGCGTGAAGTATTTTTGTACGCTGATGGCCGGCCCGTGGTATTTGCGCACAGCGCGTGCGCCCGGCAGCATCTGCGCGGCGCATGGTCTGCGGTACAAGGCTTGGGCAACAAGCCGCTTGGCGCGTTACTGTTCGCGCATCCGCTGGTGGAGCGCAAACCGCTGCATTACAAGGCGTTGCGCAATATGCATCCGTTGTATCAGTGTGCCGCCGCTGCGCTGAGCCAACCGCCGGGCAGATTATGGGCGCGCCGCTCTCTGTTTTATTTGCACGGCGCGCCACTGCTGGTGACGGAAGTTTTTTTGCCGGAAATTCTTGACCTTGTCAAATCGGCGTGAGAGCGATAACCCATTGGTACAAAGCTGTGTCATTCCCTGGCACCCTCTTTTTCGCAGGGGTGACAGGGAATGACTGGCTAATGGATTATTTGGGCCAACTATTAGCTGCACGCCTCTACGCTTTCGCTTCGATCATCTTTTTCAGCGCGAGTTTAAGCGGCGAGTCGCCGAGGCTTTGGCTAAGCTCACCCAGCGCATCCTGAGCCGCTTTGCCAAGTATGCGTGGCTTTAATTCCGGTTGGCTTCCGCTAAAGGAAACTTGCACCTTTACGCGGATTCCGCTAACCTCACAGTCGCAGTTTTGCAGCATAACGATAAGTTCCGGCACAAGTTGGCGTAATTTGGCGGCGACAGTTGCATTGGCAACGGCGATACTGAGAATGCCCGCTCGCAGACTCAACACTTGGCTGGATTGCGCAAGGTGGGTGGGGGCGACACTGGCAAAATGGTGTTGCAAAGCCGACAAAGCCTGCACTTTGTCCAGAAGCGGGCGTAATTCCGAATCGCCGTTTAGTAGTGATTTGAATCGTTGCGTCACAACTTTATGATCACATTGAGAAGGGAGGAGACATGAATGTTATTCTAGTTTCCAGTAGCTTGGCAAAGACTCGCAGTATTACGCTGAACGGCTGGCAGATTTCATTACTGCTGTTATTGCTGTTCGGGACGATGCTGGGCGCTGCATTTACCATGCAGTACTCACTTGTGCGCTTTGCCCCGGAAAGCTTGGGGGACGGGATGCGCACTTTTTTATCCAAAGTGCAGAGCGCCGAGCAACAAAAGCAGCAGTCTTATCTGCATAGCAGTCTGGATGCCATGGCTGCACGTGTCGGACAGATGCAGGCGCAGATGCAGCGTCTAGACGCTCTTGGCGCACGACTGGCTAAACTGACCGGCATGAAACCGGAAGAATTCAAGTTTGACCAGATGCCCGCACAGGGCGGGCCGTTGGTGACTTTGCCCGTTCAGGAAATGTCAGTGTCCAATCTGGATCATCAGTTGAACGGGTTGATCAAAGCGGTCAATGATCGTAGCGATAAGTTGCTGGCGCTGGAAACCATGCTGTTGCAGAATCAATTGAGCCGCAAATTATTACCATCGATACCGCCAATCAACGAGGGGTTCTATTCGTCGAACTTTGGTTGGCGTCTGGATCCTTTTACCGGCCAAAATGCCATGCATGAAGGTGTCGATTATATGGTTCAGACTGGGACTGCAATTCGCGCTTCGGCAGGCGGTGTGGTGGCCTATTCAGACCGGCATCCCCAGTATGGTAACATGGTCGAAATTGATCACGGCAATGACATTATCACGCGCTACGCTCATGCCTCGCGATTGTTGGTGAAAGTTGGCCAGGTGGTGCGGCGCGGTGAGAAGGTTGCCGAAGTCGGGAATACAGGGCGTTCCACCGGCAGTCATTTGCATTTTGAAGTACGCTATAAAGGATCAGCCCAGAACCCCGTGCGCTTTTTGGAAAAAGCTGCCGGTTAACAGGGGGATAAATATTGGTGAGGGTGAGGTGATGATTAACCTCACCCTTTATTATTTGTTGTTAAATCTTTAAGGAGGCCTCTAAAAATCCGTATTTCATCCCAACTGCCGTGTTGCGTAAAAAATTCTTGCTTACATTGTAGGCCGTATGTTGAGCAGTAAAACGAAGTTTCAGTGTAGGGCTAACCTTTAGGTTAGCCGGGACTGGAATTTTTCCGCGCCTTGCATTTGGGTTAAATTTGAATTTTTAGAGGCCCCCTTTCTTATTTTGTAGTTTGAGAAAATATGATTTCCAATGTACTAAAAAGCGTCTTTGGCAGCCGCAATGACCGCCTGCTCAAACAATATCGCGCTACTGTTCAATCTATCAACAAGCTGGAAGCCGGTATCGCCAAGTTGGGCGATGAAGAATTGCGCCAGAAAACCGACAGCTTCAGGCAACGCTTCGCGCAGGGTGAAACGCTTGACACTTTGTTGCCGGAGGCATTTGCCGTGGTGCGCGAAGCAAGCACACGCGCATTGGGAATGCGTCATTACGATGTGCAACTGATCGGCGGGATGGTTTTGCATTACGGCAAAATTGCCGAAATGCGCACCGGTGAAGGCAAAACCCTGATGGCTACCCTGCCGGTTTACCTGAATGCGATCTCCGGCAAGGGCGTGCATGTTGTTACGGTGAACGATTATTTGGCCAGCCGGGATGCCGAGTGGATGGGCAAGCTGTACCGATTCCTCGGTTTGTCGGTGGGCGTGATTTTGTCGCAAATGCCATCGGGCGATAAACAGGCCGCTTACGCCGCCGATGTCACTTATGGCACCAACAACGAATTCGGGTTCGATTATCTGCGCGACAACATGGCGACGCAAGCATCCGAACGTTACCAACGCCCCCTTAGCTACGCTATCGTGGATGAGGTTGACTCGATCCTGATCGACGAGGCGCGCACACCATTGATCATCTCCGGCCAGGCCGAAGATAATGTCGACATCTATGTGCGTATGGATAAATTGGTGCCGCAACTGGTGCGTCAGGAGTCAATGAATCAGTCCGGCGAAGCCGAGGAAGACGGGCCTGGCGATTTCAGCGTGGACGAGAAGAACCACCAGATATTGCTTTCCGAATCCGGCCACGAGCACGCGGAAAGTATCCTCACCCAAGCTGGGTTGTTGCCGGTTGGCGGTAGCCTGTACGACCCTGCCAACATCACCCTGATCCACCATCTGTATGCTGCGTTGCGCGCGCATAGCCTGTATCACCGCGATCAGCAGTATGTCGTGCAGAACGGTGAAGTCGTCATTGTGGATGAATTTACCGGGCGTTTGATGTCCGGGCGGCGCTGGTCGGATGGCCTGCATCAAGCGGTGGAAGCAAAAGAAGGCGTATCGATCCAGAAGGAAAACCAGACGCTGGCCTCGATCACCTTCCAGAACTATTTCCGTATGTACCAAAAGTTGGCTGGTATGACCGGCACTGCGGATACCGAGGCGTATGAATTCCAGCAAATCTATAGCTTGGAAACGGTGATTATCCCGCCGCATCGCCCGACTATCCGCAACGATATGATGGATAAGGTATATCTTTCCGCCGGTGAAAAACACCGGGCGGTGATCGACGATATAAAAGATTGCTACGGGCGCGGACAACCGGTGTTGGTGGGCACGACATCAATCGAAAATTCCGAACTGCTGTCGCATCTGCTGGAAAAGGAAAAGCTACCGCACCAGGTGCTGAACGCCAAACAGCATGAACGTGAAGCGCAGATTATCGCGCAAGCCGGACGGCCCAAGATGGTCACTATTGCCACCAATATGGCAGGTCGTGGCACGGACATCGTGCTGGGCGGCAATGTCGAGAAACAGGTCGAACACATTCTCGCCGACAAAAGCCTGGACGAAGCAACCAAAGAGCAGCGCATCGCGCAGTTGAAATCCGAATGGCAGCAATTGCACCAGCAAGTGCTGGACAGCGGCGGGTTGCACATCATCGGCACCGAACGGCACGAATCGCGCCGCGTGGATAACCAGTTGCGCGGTCGTTCAGGCCGCCAGGGAGACCCCGGTTCGAGCCGTTTCTTTCTGTCCCTCGAAGACCCGTTGTTGCGCATTTTCGCTTCCGACCGGGTAACTGCTATCATGAACCGGTTCAAGTTGCCGGAAGGTGAAGCGATCGAGCATAGCTGGGTGACGCGCGCCATCGAGAATGCGCAGCGCAAGGTTGAGGCGCGCAATTTCGATATGCGTAAGCAGATTCTCGAATACGACGATGTCGCCAACGACCAGCGCAAGGTAATTTACCAACAGCGCAGCGAACTGTTGGATAGCTCGGATATTTCTGAAACCATCCGGGCGATGCGCGAGGGTGTGCAGGAAGATACCATCAGCCAGTACATTCCGCCGCACAGTATGGAAGAACAATGGGATGTGCCCGCGCTGGAAAAGGCGCTGGTTGCCGAATTCCGCATGGAATTACCGTTGGTGCGCTGGCTGGAGGAAGACAAACAATTAAACGAAGCGGGCCTGCGCGCTCGCGTCATCGAGCATGCACAGCAGCAATATCAGGCCAAAGTGGAAATGGTGGGTGGCGAACCCATGCACCACTACGAGCGTATGATTATGCTGCAAAGCCTGGATACGCACTGGCGCGAACATCTCGCCGCGCTGGACCACTTGCGCCAGGGCATCCATTTGCGCGGTTATGCGCAAAAAAGCCCCAAGCAGGAATACAAACGCGAGGCCTTCGAGCTGTTTTCACTGATGCTGGACGCGATCAAGCGCGAGGTAACGCAAATATTGATGACCGTGCAGGTGAGAAGCGAGGAGGATGTCGAGTCCGTAGAAACCCCAGCCGCGCCGGAAAATGTGCAGTATCATCACGCCGATTATGACGAGGCGCTGTCACAATCAACCGATGCCGCCCTGACCGGTGAAGAGCACCAACCGTTCGTGCGCGACGGGCAAAAAGTAGGGCGCAATGACCCGTGTCCATGCGGGTCGGGCAGGAAATACAAGCAGTGTCACGGTAAATTAAGTTAACGGGCATGGCAAGTTGCCACCCCTGATAATGAAACCCGCCATGCCCGTTTCCCCCTATCCAACTTTCCCCCGCAAGCGGGAGAAAGGGCAAACGAATAGCTACGCGAGTTTCACGTTCACACGCGAAAGGAGAACGAGATGTCATTAGTAATTGATACGCTACGCACTTCAACGATTACCGAAGAATTGAACGATGCTGAGATTAACATCATCGCGGGATTGTTCGAGATTCAGGACTTCAAGGCGAGCCAGGCAATTATTCGCCCGGGTTTGGATCAGCCGGACAATCTGTATATCCTTGCGCATGGCGAGATACAGGTGAGAATTCAAAGCAGCGAAGGGGAGGCGGCGATCCATGTGCTTAAACCGGGCGACCTGGCCGGTATCATTACCTTTGCGGGCGGCACCTCCGAGCATATCAGCGCGACACTTACCGCAGTCGGCGATACAAAGGTGCTGAGCATGCCGAAAGCCAAGTTTGAGACACTAGTCAATACCCACCCGATGATTATGTACAAGGTAATGCGTGGCGTAGTGCGCGATGTGCATGGCATCGTGCGCCGCATGAACGCCCAATCGGCGGAGTTGAGCAATTACATCTATCGCATCCACGGCCGCTATTAGGCTGCGAGTAGCGAGTAGCCTGTAGCTTGTAGCTTGTAGCTTGTAGCTAGTAGCTTGTAGCTTGTAGCTAAATCGATTTTGCTACAGGCTACTCGCCACAAGCTCAATACTTAGAATTAGGATTAATTCATGCCAGTCAATCTGACATCGCCCGTTGCGGCACGACTGTTGCCCGTTGCGGGCGTTTTTCTGGGCATCACCGAAGCGAACATCAAGCGCGAAAAACGCAAGGATTTGTTGGTGATGCAGTTAAGCGAGGGATCGCGGGTCGCAGGTGTGTTCACACAGAACCGCTTTTGCGCCGCCCCGGTGATCGTCGCGCGCGAACACCTTGCGCAACCCGATGGCATCCGCGCGCTGGTGATCAATACCGGCAATGCCAATGCCGGAACTGGTGAACAGGGTATGCGGGATGCGCGCACTACCTGCGCGGCGCTGGCGGGTTTGCTGGGCTGCAAGGCTAGCCAGATATTGCCGTTCTCCACCGGCGTGATCATGGAGCCGCTGCCGGTGGGCAAGATTGCCGCAGGTCTGCCCGGTTGCGTGGCAAACATGCGCGCCGATAACTGGTTTGATGCCGCACACGCGATCATGACCACCGACATCGTCGCCAAAGCGATTTCCAAACAGGTAATCATAGATGGCGTGACCATCACCATCACCGGCATCGCCAAAGGCTCTGGCATGATCCACCCGAACATGGCGACTATGCTCGGATACATCGCCACAGATGCGGCCATCGCGCAACCGTTGTTGCAACAGATGGTCGGAGCAGCCGCCAACCGTTCATTCAATTGCATCACCGTGGACGGCGACACCTCCACCAACGACGCTTTGATGTTGATTGCCACCGGCCAGACCGCACTGCCGGAGGTTAACGATGCAAACGGCACGGCATTCACCGCATTACAGGCCGCCGTCACCGAAGTCGCTATCTACCTCGCGCAAGCCATTGTGCGCGACGGCGAAGGCGCAACCAAATTCATTAGCGTGCAAGTCGGCGGCGGCAGGAACGAAGCCGAATGCAAACAGATCGGCTACGCCATTGCCCGCTCGCCGTTGGTCAAAACCGCATTTTTCGCTTCCGACCCCAACCTCGGACGTATTCTCGCCGCGATCGGTTATGCGGGTATCGATGATTTGGATATCGCCGCGCTCAAACTATATCTGGACGACGTGCTGGTCTCCGAGGATGGTGGGCGCGCCGCAAGCTATCGCGAAGAGGATGGGCAGCGCGTGATGGGGCAGAGCGATATTACGATTCGCGTGGTGCTGAATCGTGGCGCGGCTTTGGCGACATTGTGGACTTGTGATTTCTCTTACGATTATGTGAAGATCAACGCGAGTTATCGGAGTTAGGTTGCCTCATTCAGCCGTTCGTGGTGGTAACCAGCGACTTGGCTGGCGTTTTTTTGATAGCCTGGTCGAATAGCTAGTCGTTACATCAGGTATCGAACCATGAATGTTTAGAAGCAAATCAACACCTCTGGATGCGGCACGTTGGGCAAAGCGTGGCGTGCCCAACAAACAAGGCATCATTATCGATGTCGGGCATACCAAGCTCGGCATAATCTATGGTAAGGTTTTGCTGCATCGAAATAACAAGGAAAATTTGTCGTTTTGGCGTGCCCGGTGCTACAATGCGCGGCTTCGCAGGGGGACTTTATAATCAGCTGATTACCGGCTTGCATTCGGATGATCTGCCAGTTGCAAGCGTTCCTTCGGCAATATCCATTTAGTTTCAATGCCGCTTTAGCTCAGTTGGTAGAGCAACCGCCTTGTAAGCGGTAGGTCGTCAGTTCGAATCCGACAAGCGGCACCAGTAAAATAAAGGCCTGTAGCGATACAGGCCTTTTTTACGTTAAGCTGTTTTGTGTCCATGTAGGCGCAGTGTAGGATTTTTCGGACTGTCCGGCATCACCTTCACGCCACCACCAAAAGAAAACCGCCGGGCTATCTCTAGCGGCGGCGGCTTCCATGTTGCCCTTACCCTTGCTGTAACCTTACTAAACCTTACTAAACCTGTGTTTCTCTGTGCAATCGCTGGTACTCAATACGCGCCCGCGCCTGCGCATTGGGCTAGGAAAACTCTGTCAGGCCAGCATCCCCTTTCCAAAACCTTAACATCTTTCAACAATTACCCTGCCGCGGCAGAGGGCGATTTTTTGCCTTCTGCGCTCTGTCAGATACACTGCACTAGCGCGGGCGGGCGGCTTGCGCTTTATCCTGCAAGGCGCATGACGGCGCGGTCGCTACTACTTCCAGCACTCCACCAGCACCGTCCACTTGCTGGCCTGTTCCGCGATGTCGGCATTGCTCTTTTCGCGCGAGAACAATCCGCCGCCGATTTTGTACGGCACCTTGTTGGCGTCGAGGAAGGCTTTGACGGTCTGGCCGTTGACCGCGAAATTGACGTTCTGCCCGATTGAGCCGGTCGCCTTCGCCATCTTCGAGTCGGACAGCTTCATCGACACAGCACCCACCACGTCGCCCTTCTTGTCCATTACCGGGCTGCCGCTTGAGCCGGGTTGAATCGGTGCGGTAATCTGAATCTGATTGGTGTTGTTACCCAGCCCGGTGAGCGCACTGAGGGTGCCTGGTGTGAGATTGCCACCGGAAGAAAGCACCGAATCGAGCGGATAGCCAAACACGATAATGTCCTCACCTTGGCGCAGCTTGCCGGGGTCTGGATTGAGGTTGGCAATGTCTTTAGTCTTGCCCGGCAGTTGCAGCAGCGCGAGGTCGTTCACACTGTCGGAAGTGATGACCTTTGCAACGCCATCGCGTCCGGCAACTTTCACTTCGGTGCAACCGTTGATAACGTGATGGTTGGTCAGCGCGTGGCCTTCGTTGCTTACTGCAAACGCAGTACCTGAGCCTTGTTTGCTCGGCTTGCTATCGGGCGAAGCTGCACTTGGCGTGCCGTCACCGGACGCTTGTAGCATGTCACCTTTTTTCCAGTTGGAAGCGAGGCGTTGACCTTCGGCACGCTGAGCGGGGGTAAGTCGTGCTTCTAAACGACTTCGCAAATCATTATAGTTAATTTGTGCTGCCCCCAAATTGTGCCAAGCATAAGCAGTGACTAAATCCACTCTTGTGCCTATCCCTCTTTCATACATACGTCCGAGAGCTATCTGCGCACTAAAATCCCCTTGTGCCGCGGCCTTCTGATTCCATTCAATCGCTTTCAGTTCGTCTTTTGGTACTCCATCACCCTCTTCATACATCGAAGCAAGCGCCATCTGCGCATCAGCATATCCCTGTGCAGCAGCTTGCTGATACCACTCTATAGCTTTAGGGCTGTCTTTTGGAACAACGCTGCCCTTTTCATATATCGAGCCGAGGCTGTTTTGTGCTCTAGAATTTCCCTTCTCAGCCGATTTTTTAAACCACTCAACGGCCTTAACACCATCCACAGGAACACCACTCCCCTCCACGTACATCCTACCAAGATAATATTGCGCCAAAGTATCACCTTGCTCGGCTGCCTTCTTAAAACTTTCGGCAGCCTTGTGGAACCACTCGTCAGATTTGGCAGTATCTGGTTTGACACAGTTTCTATTTGCTCTAAATTTCTTCGAAAACTCATCAACATCTAAACGATACATTTCGCCAAGATAAAATTGCGCCAGAGCGCCTCCTTGCGCTGATGCTTTTTGCAACAACTCGATGGATTTTTTCGCATCTTTGGGTATACCCCAACCTTTGCAATACATCGTGCCAAGCTCGGCTTGGGCATCAACAACCCCTTGCTCAGATGCCTTCTGAAACCACTGTACAGATATTTCAAAATCTTTGAGGACACCGTCACCTGTTCGATACATCAAGCCGAGGTTATATTGCGCACTGGCAACTCCCGCTTCCGCTTTCTTTTTCGTCTCGGCAAACTTTTCTTCCGGGGTTAATTCTTTCGCTATTACGGCTGGCACAGTCGCCGCAGCTTCGGTCTTGCTGCCAGCAACCTTTTCACCGCACCCGGCGAGTGGCAGTAACAACACAGCAAGCAAAGAAATTGAGAGAGCGTTCATGAGTACCCACCTTTATCAAGTCAGCGTAGCGCGATTATTGCACCATTTCCACAGCAGCAAGCGGCCTTCATGATTCAGTGGACTGCCACTCAGGATTGCCACCGACACGCCTACCGCACCCTTGGGGTAACCTTGAGGTCATGCTGGTGCAATCGCTGGTACTCAATACGCGCCCGCGCCTGCGCATTGGGCTATAGAAATTCTGGCAGCCCAACGTCAACCTTAGCAAACCTTAACATCTTTCAACAGGCCGCCCATTTCCGGTAACGGCCTTATCGCCAGCCTCTATCAAATGGTCAATCACCCCGGCGATGCAGTTGTCCAACCCTGCGGCCAAGTGCCGCTCAATCGTAGCCAGCACTGTTGGCGAAGGCGCGTAATCAATCCTTCTGTGGGTGGCGCGGTAGCGTTGAACCCGAACCCTTGCTGCAACCTTGCTGTTTTTCATGGCATTCCCCTCTCTGTTTTTTGTCTGTTATCAGGCAGTCGTAATGTGTGTGCGCGTAGTGTACGGTTCATACTCAATACGCGCCCACGCGCCTATGCGTACATGTCGGACAACCACTTGGCATGTCCCGCCTGCATCGCAGCTATCGCCTTGACCTTTCCTTCTGGTGTCCGCGCACCAGTGGACAGCCCGCCATGAAACTTGCACTTCCCGCCCCGATGAAGGGATTTACTCCGGCATCGTTCGCCGGTCTTTTTCCGTGCGCCACAAACACGCTTGGGATGGTAGCGGTTGCGGTCTATCTCATACCATTGCCCGCCATGCTCGAACACGGTAAAGGCATCGCCAGCGGCTTTCATTTCGGCGTATGCCAATCGGTAAGCGTCATGGAAGCTCGCACTCATAATGCACCCGTGCGGACTGGATAGCGTGTGCCAATCAGCGCATCCAATCCGTTACCGCCGTCCGTGGCAATCTGGACAAGATACCGCGCCACATCATCCATGCTCTTACCCTCTTTCAGCATCGCCCGGCACTTGGCATCGAGCGCATACTTAATCCGCACCGCCTGCACCTGTGCCAGATAATGCGCGGCCTTGTTGATTTCACTCTTGAGATTGTTCATGTTGTCCCTTGAATAGAGCCTCAGTTCACGATTGTCTTTGCAGCGTGGGCGGTCAAGCAGCTTGATCTGGCGTTGAAGATCCCCCTCAAGGAACTTGAACAAACGAACCCTTTGGGGGAGTCTCTGGTTTTCCAAGACAAGAGACCCT
>CAIZNF010000125.1 GCA_903934275.1 uncultured Nitrosomonadales bacterium | reverse complement strand
GGGTTGGATACCACATCGCATGGCGAACGTGCTTACAGCCTGTAATTCAAGTTCTAAATTCAAAGTGAATTTTTGTAGGGCGGGCTCTGCCCGCCGATCATCGAATGCTTGTCGGGCGTAGCCCGACCTACAAATTATTGTGCCTTTGAAATGGAATAAGCCCCTACCGAGACACCTTTTTTATTGTGAGAACGGCATGACGAACACAAAGAAAACAAGTTTGGTTGTCATCGGCAATGGCATGGCCGGAATACGCACGCTGGAAGAATTGCTCAAGCTCGCCCCGGATATGTATGACATTACCGTGTTCGGTGCCGAGCCGCACGGCAACTACAACCGCATCCTGCTGTCGCCGGTGCTCGCCGGAGAAATGACGATCAAGGACATCATGCTGAACGATGTCGATTGGTACGCGCAAAACGGCATCACCCTGCACCTGAACAAGACGGTGACGCAGATCGACCGCGTGCGGCGCAAAGTAGTCGCCGATGATGGCACAGAAGCTGAATATGACCGCCTGTTGCTCGCCACCGGTTCCAATCCGTTCATGCTGCCGGTGCCGGGAAAAAATTTGCCCGGCGTGGTTTCCTACCGCGACATCAAGGACACCGACGAAATGATAGAAGCCGCATCGCGTTACCGCCACGCGGTGGTGATCGGCGGTGGGCTGCTCGGCCTTGAAGCGGCGAACGGCCTCAAGCTGCGCGGCATGGACGTGACCGTGGTACACCTGATGCCGTGGCTGATGGAGCGCCAACTCGACCGCACCGCAGCCGACCTGTTGCAAAAATCACTGGAAGCCAAGGGGTTGAAATTTTTGCTGGAAAAGCAGACGGAGGAGCTGGTTACCGGAGAGCAGGGGCGTATCTGCGCGATTAAATTCAAAGATGGTGAAACGCTGCCCGCCGATCTGGTGGTGATGGCGGTCGGCATCCGCCCCAACACCAAACTGGCCGAAGCGTCTAGCCTGCATTGCAACCGTGGCGTGGTGGTGAACGACACCATGCAGACTTATGATCCGCGCATCTACGCGGTGGGCGAATGCGTGTCGCATCGCGGTATCGCTTACGGCCTGGTTGCGCCGCTGTTCGAGCAAGCCAAAGTGTGCGCCAATCATCTGGCGCAGCTCGGCATCAGCCGCTACACCGGTTCGGTGACATCGACCAAGCTCAAAGTCACCGGCATCGATCTGTTTTCCGCCGGTGATTTTACGGGCGGCGAAGGCACGGAGGAAATTGTGTTGAGCGACCCGTCCGGAGGCGTGTACAAAAAGCTGGTAGTCAAAGACGACAAAATTGTCGGCAGCGTGCTGTACGGCGACACCGCAGACGGCTCATGGTATTTTCAGTTGCTGCGCGACGGCCAGAATATCCGCGAGTTGCGCGGCCGCCTGATGCTCGGCCAAAGCCATCTCGGCAACAGCGGGCATCAGGGACAGAGCAATGCGGTGTCCATGCCGGACGACATGGAAGTGTGCGGCTGCAACGGCGTATGCAAAGGCACCATCGTCAAGGCGATCAAGGAGAAAGGCCTGTTCACCCTGAATGATGTGCGCAAGCACACCAAGGCTTCTTCCTCTTGCGGCTCATGCACCGGACTGGTGGAGCAGATACTTGCTTCCACCATAGGCGGCGCTTACCTACCCGCGGATGACACCCGGAAACCCCTTTGCGGTTGCACCAACTATACCCACGAAGAGATACGCAAAGCGATCATTGAGCGCAAGTTGAAATCGATTCCAGGGGCGATGAGTTTTTTTGAATGGCGTAATGTCAACGGCTGCGCTTCCTGCCGCCCGGCGCTCAATTATTATTTGTTGTGCGCCTGGCCGCATGACTACCGGGATGATCCGCAGTCGCACTTCATCAACGAGCGCGCTCACGCCAACATCCAGAAGGACGGCAGTTACTCGGTCGTGCCGCGCATCTACGGCGGGGTGACCACCCCCGCGCAATTGAAGCGCATCGCCGAAGTGGCGGAGAAATATGCCGTGCCGACGCTGAAGATCACCGGCGGCCAACGCATCGATTTGCTCGGCGTGAGGAAGGAAGATTTGCCGAAAATCTGGGCCGATCTCGACATGCCTTCCGGCTTCGCTTACGGCAAATCGATCCGTACAGTTAAAACCTGTGTCGGCTCGGAGTGGTGCCGTTTCGGCGTGCAGGATTCGACCAGCTTGGGCATCGCCCTGGAGAAGGCGCTCGACCGGATGTGGGCACCGCACAAGGTCAAGCTCGCCGTCTCCGGTTGTCCGCGCAACTGCGCCGAAGCCACCATCAAGGACATCGGCATTGTCGGTGTCGATTCTGGCTGGGAAATCTACGTCGCGGGCAACGGCGGCATCAAGGCGGAAGTGTCGTTGTTTCTTGCCAAGGTGAAGAGCGCGGAGGAAGTGATGGAATATTCAAGCGCCTTCATCCAGCTCTACCGCGAGGAAGCGCGTTACCTCGATCGCACCGTACACTGGGTGCAACGCGTCGGCATGGATTATGTGAAGAAACGCATCGTGGCAGATGCCGAGGGGCGTTTTGCTCTTTATGAGCGGCTTAAAGGTGCGCTGCGCGATGAAAAAGATCCTTGGCAGGAACGCGTGCGCGGCGTGGCAGCGCAGGAGTTTGTGCCTATCAGGTTTCAATCTGCAACCTACGTTTCAGGAGATGCCCATGAGTGAATGGATGAGGGTATGCCCACTTGAAGAAATCCCCAGACTGGGTTCGCGTGTGGTGCAAACCGGCAAGGGTGACATCGCAGTGTTTCGCAGCGGCTCGGACGAGGTTTTCGCGCTGAGAGACCAGTGCCCGCACAAGGGTGGGCCGCTATCGCAGGGCATCGTGTTTGACCGCAGGGTGACTTGCCCGCTGCACGGGTGGACGGTGCAGCTCGACAGCGGTGAGGCCGTTGCGCCTGACTGCGGCTGCACGCACCGCTATCGGGTGCGCGTGGATAAGGGCGAGGTGTATCTCAATCTTTCCTGATGCCAGTTTCAACAAATGCTGCATAGCGAAACACTCACGCGCAAATTCCTGGCGAATTAAGATAAGATCGCCATCAAGATTCTCATTGAGAACGATACACAAAATTAGCGTTTTTTTGCAGCAGCGATGGCCTTTGCGATCTCCTGTTCGGCGACCCCGGTAGATTCATCTTGATAGATTTTTGCCAAATCTGCAGGCAAGCAATCAAACTCGCTCCACATCAGGCGTGGTACTCGCCATGCCTGTCGGGACGGTTTATTCTCGTTTTGCGCGCTTATCCAATTCAGCAGGCCGAGTTCTGCCCTTTTGCATCGCAAGAAATTGGCGCGCTTGCTGGATACCGTCACGGATCATTTGCAATTCTGGATTATCTGGCGGCAATAAATCGACCAGCTTTGTCCAGTGTGTGATCGCCGCAGCATAATCCCCACGCTCCATTGCCGCAGAACCCGACAATGCCAACGCCATAGCATTGTTGCCGTCCAGTTCCAACGCCTTATTGAGAAATTTGGTTGGCTCACCCAACAGCGACTGGTTGTTGCTCATTGCATAAACGTCGGCATAATTCGTCCATATTTGAGCTTCGTCGGGCACCAGTTTGACCAATTCTCCATAAGCCCGCACCGCATCCGAGTAACGCTTCAGCTCACCGTAGGAACGCGCCAATACCACCCATCCATCCGGATTTTTCGGTTGTTGCTCCAGCTTTTTTTCCAGTTCTTTCAGCTTGGCTTCGGAGCTGATAATGCTGAAATCTCCAATTTCTGTATGTTGTTCCTGGGGCGACAACGCTTTGGTATTGCCAATAGCCAGATAAAGCGACACGCTGAACAATGGCAACAATATCGCCAACACAATCGCCATAGTCTTAGAGGAACGGCGCGGCGGCCTGGCTGCCGGTCCGGTAACCTTGACCTCATCCAGCAGGCGCGCTTGCAGCTCGTGCTTGCCTTGTTCGTAAGCATCCTGCGTCAATAGCCCATCGCGCAAGTCGGCTTCGAGTTCTGTCGACTGATCGCGCAAAATCTCCAGATTAGCGTCATCGCGCTGGATCACAAAATTATTACCAGCGTTATTGCTGCCGCGCCACAGAGGTAACACCACGAACGGCAGCGCAATCATCAGCAACGCTGCGCAGGTTATCCAAAATAAGGTCATGCTTGCTTGTCTTTCGATTGATTCAATGATTCGGGAGTTTCTTCCAACAGGGATGCGACGCGCCGTGCGTCTTCATCGGATAGCTCTGTTTCCACAATCTGGCTCTTGCGTTTGCGTAACTGGTAAATCAGCATACCGACACCCAGCAGCAGCAACACAAACGGGCCGTACCAGAGAACCAGCGTGGCCTTTTTTACCGGCGGGTCATACAGCACAAAATCACCATAACGCGACACCAGGTAATCGATTATTTGCTGATCGCTCAGGCCTTTCTGCATTTGTTCGCGTACTTCACGGCGCAGGTCTTCGGCAAGGTCGGCGTGCGAGCTGGCCAACGATTCATTCTGGCAAACCAGGCAACGCAAATTCTCTGCCAAACCGATCATGCGTTTTTCCAACACCGGATCGGCAGCCATGTCTGTCGCTTGACCCGCGTATGAAAAAGCCGGCAATATGACCAACAACATCAGCAGATACTTCTTCATTTGGCTTGCAACTCCTTGACCAGCGGAAGGATTTTTTCGCTCAGTACTTGCGGTGAAACCCCGCCAATTTGTTTGTATTTAATGATGCCCTGTTTATCGATCACATAAGTTTCAGGCACACCGTACACGCCGTAATCTATGCCGACGCGACCTTCGCTATCGGACACAATCAGGGTATAGGGGTTGCCATGCTTGCGTAGCCATGCTTCCCCGTCCTCGCGCTTGTCCTTGTAGTCCATTCCGTAAATCGGCACAAGGTTCTGGCGCGATAATTCCATGAATAACGGGTGCTCATTCTCGCAAGCCGTACACCACGATGCCCACACGTTGAGCAACCATACCTTGCCCTTCATGTCCTGCGGCGAAAACTGTTTGGACGGCTCATGCAACTGTGGCAGCGTAAACGCGGGAGCCGCCTTGCCGACCAGCGGCGACGGCACTTCGCGCGGATTTAACCCTAGTCCGACATACATGAAAGCCGCCATTATTATGAAAACCACAAATGGAAGTATGAAACGCATCATGATTTTTTACCCTCTGCTGCCAATATGTTGCCCGCGCCGCTTTTGTTCTCCTGCCTCCGGCTCTCTACTCTTGCCTTCCGGTGAATGCGGTAGCGGCGATCGCTGATTGCCAGTACGCCGCCCAACGCCATCAACAGGCACCCCGCCCATATCCAGTCCACAAACGGCTTGATATAGACACGCACCGCCCAAGCACCCTTTCCGTCCGGTATTGGTTCGCCCAGCGACACATACAAATCGCCCAGCCAGCCAGTGTCGATTGCCGCTTCGGTCATCGGCATACCGGATACGTTGTACTGGCGTTTTTCCGGGAACAACTCAGTGATCTGTTTGCCATTTTTACTGACTGAAACGCGCCCTTGCGCGGCCACATAATTGGGGCCCTGCGTTTCCGTGACACCGTTAAAACGGAACTCATAGCCGCCCGCTAGCACCGTATCACCGACATCCATGCGCACATCGCGCTCTGTTTCATAACCCTTCACCAGCGTTACGCCGATGATAAACACCGCCACGCCGAGATGCGCCAGCTGCATGCCGTAATAGCTCAACGATTGGCCGCGTATATGTTGCATGAAATTGCCATGCCCAGTCAGGCGCTCGTGCAGGCTCAATATCACCGAGGCGATAATCCAGAATGCCATCAGCAAGCCCAGCGCGATCATGGCGGTCCATTTACCCATAGTCAGCGGCAACAACAGCGCGATCAACAACGCGCTGGCAAAAGCCCAGCGAACGCGCTTTGCCAGCTCCGGCACACCAATTTTTTTCCAGCGCGCCAGCGGCCCAAAGCCCATGACCAACACCATCGGCACCATCAGCGGCACAAACACCGCATGGAAATACGGCGGGCCGACCGACAGTTTGCCTTGTCCGAGCGCATCCATGAATAGCGGATAAAGTGTGCCAATAAATACTGAAGCTGCTGCAACCGAAAACAACACGTTATTCGACAGCAGCAATGATTCGCGCGACAGCAGATCAAACTTGCCGCCCAAACCGATTTTCGGCGCGCGCCAGGCAAACAGCAGCAGCGACGCGCCGATCACGATTACCAGGAAGGACAGAATAAAAACACCACGCTTGGGATCTGTGGCAAATGCGTGTACCGAGGTCAGCACACCGGAGCGCACCAGAAATGTACCCATCAGGCTCAACGAAAATGCCGCTATTGCCAGCAACACCGTCCAGCTTTTGAACGCACCCCGCTTTTCCGTGACCGCCAGCGAATGGATCAGCGCGGTGCCGATCAGCCACGGCATGAATGAGGCATTCTCCACCGGATCCCAGAACCACCAGCCGCCCCAGCCCAATTCGTAATAAGCCCACCAGCTGCCCAGCGCGATACCGCCGGTCATAAACACCCACGCCACGGTCGTCCACGGGCGCGACCAGCGTGCCCATGTTGCGTCCATTCTTCCGCCCAGCAGCGCGGCGATAGCGAATGCAAACGCCACTGAAAATCCCACATACCCCATGTACAGCATCGGCGGGTGGATCACCAACCCCGGATCTTGCAGCAACGGATTCAGGTCGCGCCCGTCGGCAGCAGCAGGAAACAAGCGATCAAATGGATTCGAGGTGAACAGCATGAACAGCAAAAACCCCACCGCAACTAGCCCCATCACACCCAACACACGCGCTACCATTTCTTCCGGCAGATGCTTGCTGTACACGGCAACAGCCAATATCCATGCGGCCAGTATGAACACCCACAGCAGCAGCGAACCTTCGTGACCACCCCACACTGCGGCCACACGATATACGACGGGAAGTTGTGAATTGGAATGCTGCGCCACATACAGCACGGAAAAATCATTGACTACAAATGCGTAAGTCAGGCAGGCAAACGCGATAGAAATAAACACGAACTGACCGTATGCCAATGTGCGGGCTGTGCCCATCAATATAGTGTTATCGCGCGCTGCGCCAATGATGGGCAACGTGCCCAGACACAACACCAAAAACAATGAAACAATTAGTGCAAAATGACCGACTTCTGGAATCATGCTGAAACTTTCAATAAATTATTTAACCGTAGGTTGGGCAAAGCGTAGCGTGCCCAACATTAATAATGGCATCTTCGTTTGTTGGGCACGCTGCGCTTTGCCCAACCTACGCACTTATTTAATCGGCGCTTCCTTAGCAGCAGATGCTGATGGCGCGCTTGCCGGAGTTGTCGCGATGGCGGAAGCGTTCGCAGTTTCCCCCTTTTTTAACGCGTCGGCGGCCTCGGGCGGCATATAGTTCTCATCGTGTTTGGCAAGCACCTCTTCGGCATGCATCACACCATCCGCCTCGATTTTTCCCTGAGCGACCACACCCTTACCTTCCTTGAACAGATCCGGCAGGATACCTTTGTAAATAGCCGATATGCTTTTATGTTTGTCGGTGATAACAAAATTCACCGTCAAACCGTCCGTTCCTCGCTTCACGCTACCTTCCTCAACCAGACCCCCGATGCGGAAGCTGCGGCCTTGCGGAGCCTCCTTGTTAAACACCTGGGTCGGGGTGAAATATAGGCTGACGTTTTTATCCAATGCGTTTAATACCAGG
>CAIZNF010000124.1 GCA_903934275.1 uncultured Nitrosomonadales bacterium | reverse complement strand
GGAACAGCGCGTCAAGGCGGAGCCATTTCTTGATCTGCCAGTGATCAGTGATAACCAGTTGCGCATCTGGAAGATGCTCTCCACTCAAGCACGGGAAGCACTGGTCGAAATGCGCGGCGAGAGCGCCGACCCCGCTGTGCAGGGCTGGATTGATCTGGCACTGGCTGCAACTTATGCCGAGCGCAAGACGCGCAATATCGAGCAATGGCGCAGTGCCTACCCCGATCATCCGGCCAGCGCCGCACTGCTGGAACAGATTGCCGACAATACCAACAGCACACAGCGCGTCAATGCGCCCATCGTGGGCGGGAAAATCGCCCTGTTGCTACCACTGGATAACCCGGCCTATGGCAATGCCGCCAAAGCCGTGCAGGCGGGTGTGTTGGCTGCGTTGGCGACTGATGCCGGCAAGCCGGAAATCGTGACCTACGCAACCGGTGGCGCGGATAGCGTGGTCAGCCTTTATCAACAGGCCGTCACCGCGGGCGCGACCTTTGTTATCGGCCCGCTGACGCGCGATGAAGTCACGCAACTGGCCGCGGAATCAATGACCGTGCCGGTACTGGCGCTTAACCAACCGGAAGCCGCGGTCAAACCACAGCCCAGGCTCACCTTGTTCGGCCTGCCGGTGGAAAGCGAAGCACGACAGGTTGCGCGACTGGCACGGAGCCACGGCATGCAGAGCGCGCTAATTGTAGCGGCAGCAACACCGCTGGCAGAACGCATGGCCAAAGCCTTTGCCGATGAATGGCTTGTGCTGGATGGAACGATTGCCGCCCAACTTGCCCTGCCCGCGCCGGAACAACGCGCAGATTTCAAGCTTGATGCCACGCAAAAAACGGCCGACATGATTTTTCTTGCCACTAACGCATCGCAGGCACAGCAGGTACGTCCATGGCTGGATGCCGCTGTTCCGACATATGGAACTTCCCATCTGTATGACGGTGCGGCAAAAAGTATCCAGAATCAAGACCTGCTGGCAGTGCATTTCGTCGATGCTCCCTGGCTGGTGGAGCCTGATCGTCCTGATTACCCCGCCTTGCTCCCGGCCGAACAGATGGCTGGCGCCGAACTTCAGCGACTCTATGCGCTAGGGCTGGATGCCTACCGGCTGGTTGCTGCACTAACCGATGCGCCAGCAGCCGGAAAAATATTGCTGGAGGGTGCAACAGGCCGCATTACCATGCAGGAAAACAATGTTCTGACACGCGAACTCACCCCCGCGCAATTTCGGCGCGAAGGCGTAGTACCGGAGCATATGGATTGAAAGGTGACGGCGCGTTGGCCGAAAAACTGGCAGCCGACTTTCTGCAACGGAACGGATTGCGTCTGATTGAATCCAACTTTCGTTGCCGCATGGGTGAAATCGATCTCATCCTGCAAGATGGGGGTACGCTGGTGTTCGCCGAAGTACGGCTTAGGTCGAATATGCGTTTTGGCGGGGCGGCTGCCAGCATTACAGCGGCCAAGCAGGCTAAAATCAGTTGCGCCGCCCGGATATATTTACAACAACATCGTATTGACGCACCGTGCCGATTTGATGCGGTGTTGCTGGACAGTCTCGATGCCAAGCGCATCGAGTGGATCAAAAACGCTTTTGAAGGAGCTTGAACATGCGCTTAATTCTTACACTCGTCACTGCCGCCCTGCTGGCCGGCAACCTGTCCGCCTGTGCGCCCATCGTCGTGGGCGCGGCTGCTGAAGGTGGCTTGATGGCGGCAGACCGCCGTACCTCCGGTGCCTTTGTCGAAGACGAAGCCATTGAGTGGAAAGGCCTGAAACAAATCGGTGACGCACTGGGTGACAAGATTCACGTCAACGTCACCAGCTATAACCGCAATATTCTGCTGACCGGTGAGGCCATCGATGAGGCAAGCAAGCAAAAGGCAGAAAGTCTCGTTAAAGGCATCGAAAACGTACGTAGCGTGACCAACGAGCTGATTCTTGCAGGGGCCAGTTCGATGACTTCGCGCAGCAACGACAGTTATCTGACGAGCAAAGTCAAAACGCGGATGCTGACCGAAAACAAATTCCCGGTGAACTACATCAAGGTGGTGACGGAAAACTCTACGATATATCTGATGGGGATGGTGACGCGCAAGGAGGCCGAGGATGCAGTGGAAATCGCACGCGGTACAGAGGGCGTGCAAAAAGTCGTGAAGGTTTTCGAGTACGTTGTAGTGCAGTAAGCTCCTGTATAATCGCGCCATTCCAAAATTTGAAGCCCATATCATGAGCGAAGAAATCATTATCGAAGGCCTGACCAAGGCCGGCAAACCATTCCGCCCGTCCGACTGGGTAGACCGCATGTGCAGTCAGTACGCCAGCTTTGGCCCTGACCGTAAGTTACGCTATTCGCCTTATCTCACGCCGCGGGTGATCAACGGCGTGCGCTGCCTGGT
>CAIZNF010000123.1 GCA_903934275.1 uncultured Nitrosomonadales bacterium | reverse complement strand
TGGCTGCGGTCGTTTGCAGCCTAGTCGAATGGCTAGTTGTTTCACCCAGAGGGGTTGGGGAGAGGGGGTAATGGAACAACGGGAATTCGCCAAGCACCTGCGATGCAATATGACCGAAAGCGAGAACAAGCTATGGCGGCATTTGCGGGCGCATCGGCTGAATGGTGAAAAATTCAGACGCCAGCAACCGATTGGGCCTTATGTGGTTGATTTCGTACACTTTTGAACACGCCTTATCGTGGAGGCGGACGGCGGACAACACAACGATTCGCACCATGATGAAAGACGGGATACCTGGCTGCGTGAGCAAGGGTTCAAAGTGTTGCGGTTCTGGAATAACGATATCACGAGTAATTTGGATGGCGTGTTGGCTACTGTCTTGGCAGCAGCGACTGAATCACCCCTCTCCCCCGCCCCCTCTCCCGCAAGGGGAGAGGGGTGAAAACCGCTACCCATCCACCACTTTAAAAGCACCCATTATTGAGGGGGGTACTTGATTTTTCGCTTCTTTTGTAGCATTACTTGCTACGAATGAAGCAATAAAGGAAACATCAGGTGCTATCCTCATCACTTTTTAGCGAATATCGTCGGCGGGTTCTTGGGCTGTTGCTGCTGAATCCGGGCACAACCTATCACGTGCGGGAGCTTGCGCGCCAGAGAAGTTATTCAGAAAAATGTTTTCAAAATTAGTGCGACTACTCCGCCCAAAATTAAACCGCTCATCCATTTCATGATTTGCAATTCCGCCTTTAACGGCGCGAGTTCAACTTGTAAATCCTTCTTTGTTACCAGTTCTTGATCGTTTGATGCATCCCTGTAAGCGGCTGCAATCGCCTCGGCTTGCGTGGCGCTGATGCCGCTTGCTTCAAGCGTTTTAACGAATTTTAGCGTGTCGAATGCAACGGTGCTCATGATGTTTCCTTTCAAAGTGTGCTTAGTTTAAGCCTTTTCTCTTGGTGTCTGCAACTGCTCCAGGAATGTCTTTAGTTCAAACACATTGCCGCTGTAACCTTCTAAGCGTGCCCCACCACCCAACACCTCTTTCCCCCCTGTCAGGCAAACACTGACAGCAAAACTTCCTTATCCCCTACAGCGGGATCAGACCGGCACTGATAGAATACCCGCTGTGAAATTTTTTTTAAAAGGCCTCCTAAGCTGGAGCCAAAATTGTAGGCCGGGCTCTGCCCGACATGGTGGGCAGAGTCCACCCTGCGGTTTCGTTGAAAAATCCTTGTCATTTTTTGACATCATTTGACTGGTAAGAGAATAATTTTGTCTCGCAGATTGAACCTCAACTTTCCGTTGCCATAGCCATGAATCAAGCCGATCCAAAACTTACCCAATTGCGCCAGGAGGCCGAGGCGCAACTCGTCCACGCGCCGAAGCCGGAACCGCGCCCTGCCGAGAAATTGCTGCACGAACTTCAGGTGCACCAGATCGAGCTGGAGATGCAGAACGAGCAATTGCGCCAGTCGCAGATTGAGCTGGAAGCATCGCGCGACCGTTATGTGGATTTTTATGATTTCGCCCCGGTCGGTTATCTCACACTCAGCAGCAGTGACGTGATCGACGAAATCAATCTCACCGGTGCCGCGCTGTTCGGGGTGCCGCGCGGCCAGCTGCATCAGCGTCGTTTTGCCCCGTCCGTTGCCCCTGCGGATCGCGACCGCTGGCAGCGCCATTTCATATCTGTGCTGAATAACGACAATAAACTGAGTTGTGAGCTGGTGCTCCAGCGCGGCGATGGAACACGCTTCGATGCCCATTTGGATTGTCTGCGTCTGAAAAAAGACGGCAGGGAAGCGGTGGTGCGCGTCGTGCTGGCCGACATCACCGAACGCAAGCAGGCGGAAATGGCCAGGCAGGAAATGCATGATCGTTTCCAGAAAATCACCCAGTTGTCGCCCGGAATTATTTACCAATTCCAGTTGCGTCCCAACGGCAGTGCCTGCATGCCTTACGCCAGCGATATTTTCCACAAAATTTTTCGGCTCAATCCGGCAGAAGTGCGCAAGGACGCGACCAAGGCATTTTCTCGTGTTCATCCGGATGATCTGGAAGACTTCATGGCCTCCATCCAATCATCGGCACGAAATCTGACCCCGTGGCAGCACGAGTTCCGGCTGAAGTTTGACGATGGCACGGTGACCTGGCTGCACGGTAGTAGCCTGCCGCAGCGCGAAGCGGATGGCTCCACGCTCTGGAATGGTGTGCTCACCGACATCTCCGAGAGTAGGCGGGCCGAGGAAATACTGCGCCAGCTTTTTATCGCGGTCGAGCAAAGCCCCGCCTCGGTGGTTATCACCGATGCACAATCCCGTATCCAGTATGTAAACACACAGTTTGTCGAGATCACCGGCTATAGCGCGGCCGAAGTGATTGGAGAAACACCGCGCATTTTTCAGTCGGGGCAGACACCCAAAGAAACCTATCAGGAGCTGTGGGGCAAGCTGGTAAGCGGCCAATCATGGCATGGCGAGCTGCTCAATAAACGCAAAAACGGCGAGCTTTATTGGGAAGAAGTTCACATTGCACCCGTTAAAAACCCGGCGGGCATCGTGACACACCATGTAGGCATAAAAACCGACATCACCGAACGCAAGCAGGTGGAGCGGGTGATGCTCTCCGAGCAGAAACTCAAGGCAGAAAAAAAAGTGGCGCGCAGATTTGCCACCCATCTCCAGAATATGCGCGAGGAGGAAAAGGCCAGCATCGCGCGCGAAATCCACGATGAGCTGGGCGGCACGCTGACCGCACTCAAGATGGAAGCTTTTTTGCTGGCAGAAGAGATGTCTGCGAACATGGAAGCAAAGCCGTTCATCGATCATATCGAGTCGATGGCGCAATTGACCGATAACGCGACTAACGTCGTGCGGCGCATCATCAGCGACCTGCGCCCGACTACGCTCGATAATCTCGGCCTGGTGGCAACGCTCGAATGGTACGCCGGGCAATTCAGCAAGCGCACCGGCATCGAATGCGAGCTGAACTGCATCGTGGGCGCAGGCTATAAGGAAAAATTGAGCAAAACGCAGCAGATCAATTTGTTTCGTATTTTTCAGGAAGCGCTCACCAATGTGGCGCGACATTCCGGCGCTTCCCGCGTGGCAGTGGAATTTGTTTGCGAGGGCGAGGGCGAGGGAGAGGGAGAGGGAGAGGGAGAGGGTCATGTGGTGGTCGTGCTGGCTAATCT
>CAIZNF010000122.1 GCA_903934275.1 uncultured Nitrosomonadales bacterium | reverse complement strand
GCACCTTGAACATGCTTGAAGTCTGCCGTCAATATGGATGCAAAAAATTTATCCTAGCCTCCACCTCCAGCATTTACGGTGAGAACCCGGAATATCCAACTCCTGAAACAGCCTCCAGCAGTGAGCCGATGCAGCCTTATGCCGCCAGCAAAAAAGGGGCGGAAGCGTTGACGCATTCCTATCATCACCTCTACGATATTGATGTGACCGTCGTCCGCTACTTTACGGTCTATGGACCCGCAGGCCGACCCGACCTTGCCATCTTCCGCTTTGTGAAATGGATCATGGAAGGCGAACCGATTCGCATCAATGGCGATGGAAAACAATCCCGCGGTTTCACCTACGTGGATGATATTGCGCGCGGAACGATCGCCGCGCTCAAACCGCTTGGTTATGAGGTCATCAACCTTGGCGGGCATGAGGTCATTTCAATTAATGGGCTTGTTGAATTGGTTGAAGAATTAACCGGCAGGAAAGCGAATGTGCAATATGGTCCGCCCAATCTGGCAGATATGTTCATGAATCAAGCCAATGTAACCAAAGCCCGCGAAATGCTCGGATGGGATCCGCAGGTCAATTTACGACAGGGGATCGGCAACCTGATCGAGTGGTACAAAGCGGAACGTAACTGGGCGAAGGATATTTTGACGCCGTAGCGATAAAGACCTCGGAGTTCTCAAAGAACTCCGAGGTCTTTTTATCGAATGTTCCGTAAAACTCCCACCTTAGGTGTGGAGATACACCTGCACAGGCGTGCGGCGCAAGTGTACGGAACGGTTTTGACCTTGAATGATATTCTTCTTGAATACGATTTTGCCAATAGCGATAGAAGATGAAAAGACTCAACGCTGGCACAGTACTGCTCTTTACAAATTTGAATGTAACAGGTTGCGAACAAAAGTTGTTCGTGTAAAATATTCAACGTACCAAAGAGAGAAAGCTCGGGATCACACAGCATCGGTGAAAGACCGTAGAAGCCCCTGCCTTTGGGCGTGGGGAGTGGTCACAGAGCGTTTATAATTTCAGCCATGTCCCTGTTCTCGAAATTCAAGGATGACCCGTTGCTTGGCAAAGTGATGCGCTCAAGCGGGGCATTGTTCAGCAGTAATTCCATCAGCCTTGCCTTAAGTGTGGTGCAAAGTGTCCTTGCTGCGCGCCTGCTCGGTCCCACGGATTTTGGACTGGCTGCCATAATCATGAGCTATGCCTCCACCGTCAATGGATTCTTGTCCTTTCGCATGAGCGAATTGGTTGTGCGATATGGCGGCGAGTATCTTGAAAAGGATGAAAAGGAAAAGACCGCGGCATTGGTCAAGGCGGCGGCTTTCAGCGAAGCGATTGTTTCCCTGCTTGCCTTTTTATTTGTGGCTGTCACCGCCGCGTTGGCGTCTCAATACATCGCAAAAACTCCAAACACGGCATTGCTCTTCATTGTTTACAGCCTTGGCTTGCTGGCAAACTTTAACACGGAAACCTCCACAGGCGTTCTGCAGATACTGGGGAAAATCAAATATCAAGGCCTGATCAACCTTGTTCAAAGTGTGATTACAGCTGGAATGATCGTCATTGCGTTTTTCACCAAAGGAAGTTTGCAATTCGTTTTGTACGCCTACCTCGCGGGAAAAGTTGTTT
>CAIZNF010000121.1 GCA_903934275.1 uncultured Nitrosomonadales bacterium | reverse complement strand
CCGTTTTGCTTGGGATTATTTGCCATAACTACCATGACCGAACGTAAGTATCAGGCCAATGAAATAGCTGACCACACTCACGATCACGATGGCAAACCCCTGCTGTGGGAGCATCTCGGCTTGCTCAACGATGAGAAGTACCGCGACAAGTGGCAAAAGAAGCAAGCATGGTATGAGCAAAACAATTTTGTTCAGGGCATCAACTTTTTTATTACACGAGACGAAGCCGATGGCAGCATTGATTCGCAAAAAATTCGCAAGATTGCGAGCTACATAAAAACGCTCGTGTAAACCATGACATTAAATTCATGGGCCACGGCTGTAATTTCGCGCGGGCCACTAACATACCGGCTATTCAGCCCGCTGAAATCATTGCCCGTAACCGGAACTTGGCAATCCGTCTGTAATACTCGCATCTTCAAATAAAAAAATTATAAAAAATTTTTATAAAAATATGTAAATTTACTCGCCCGGTACCCTACCCCCCTCTCCGCAAAGAGGGTATGCCGCTTCGGATTTCGGTTTTCCAAATTTCACCAACAAACCCCCTTCGGCACTCCCTTAAAGAATATTTCTTGCTTTTGAAACTCTGATCCTGCCAGAACGCAAAACCATACAGCCACCATAGGCAACTACGCCTCGAAAACTCAATCCTCGTGTGACCTCAAAGCCGCCCATTTCGCGTTGCGAAAAGGGTAGGTTTATCGTTTTTGATTTGAGTCGATTTGTTCAACTCATTTCAATCCTATCCATTCAATTAAGGAGTTAATCATGAACGTCATATCCATCAAACCAAAACAACCCGCTACCAGTTCCGGCAGCGTAGTCAAGTCGGTAGCACTCGGTTTGTTCAAAGCCGTGCGCACTGTTGCGGAGCACAGCAAAAGTGTTCCATCCCAGCTCGTTCAGAGCTTTAACGAAGTGCGCGATGCGTGGGAAGAATCACGCCCAAAAGCATAAAGGAGAAATATCATGTTTATTACAGGATTCATGGTTTTTCTCGGCGTATCTCTTATCTTGATCAAGCTGCCAAGGCGCGTGATGCTTCGCGCTTTAAAGCACGACTTGTTAATCGACATACTGGTGAGTTGTTTGGTGTTAGCGATTCACTGGGGAACATTCAGCGGCGTCATGGCAGCCACGGTCGCAGGTCTCATGACAAGCATCATGACGAGCGCAGCGAAACGCCTGTTCGGTTACATCGACGGCGATCACTACTACATCGGAAAATGGAAACTGAACGTGGAGTGAAAACGCTCCTTGATACGTTTTTGTGGACTGCAATGGCGGAGATAGCCCGTCAGGTCATCCGTAAAGGCTGGAGACTGCTGTTGTAGCCTGCAAGCAATCAACTCAACCCAATGCCCTGTCCGGCTTTCCGGCAGGGCTTTTTACTTCCTAGGAGAAATAACATGGCTCATCTCGTCGAAACGATGGCATACATTAACGAAACACCGTGGCATAACATCGGTAACCAACTAAATCCAAACCAGCCGCTGGAGGTCTGGCTGCAACAGGCAGGCATGGACTGGTCTATCCAGTCCTCGCCCGTGAACTACACAGATCAGGATCAAACGCGTCAGTTTAACGATGCCAAAGTGCTGTTCCGCTCCGACACCGGCGATGCACTGTCGGTTGTCTCTAACCGCTATCAGGTTGTGCAGCCCCGCGAGGTGCTGGAGTTCTACCGCGAACTGGTTGATCTTGGCGGCTTCGAGCTGGAAACTGCGGGCGTACTCAAGGGCGGCAGAAAACTCTGGGCGCTGGCACGCACCGGGCAGGAGACATTCCTGAAGGGTGACGATCAGGTGAAGGCGTACCTGCTGTTGGCCACGGCGTGCGACGGTACGTTGGCCACGACGGCGCAGTTCACCAGCGTCAGGGTGGTGTGTAACAACACGCTGGCTATCGCAACAAGCGATGGTGTCGGCGCAATCAAGGTGCCGCACAGCACTAAGTTTGATGCCGACAAAGTAAAGCAGCAGCTCGGCATCGGCATCACCAGCTGGCAACGCTTCGTCGTTGATATGCGTCGTCTGGCCGATACGCCCGTGCATCCGTTCGAGGCGCGGCGTTATCTGGTCGAGCTGCTCGGCGACCCTGACCTGCCGTTTCACAGCCAACCCAACAGTAAGGCACTCAAGCGAGTGTTTGATCTTTTCTCTGGCACTGGCAAGGGTGCAACACTCGCCGCTGCCAATGACACGGCGTGGGGTTTGGTCAATGCGGTTACTCAGCACGTTGATTATGAACGTCGTGCACGTTGTGTAGATAACAGACTCGATTCTGCGTGGTTCGGAACAGGTGCGGCTATCAAGCACAAAGCTCTGGAGCAGGCGTTGGTATTGGCAGCCTAAACTTCCCCACAAAATCTGTAGATAACTCTGTGGATATCAATTCAATCCGTCGGCTTTGTCAGGCCGGAAGTAGCTTGCATAAATTTTAGTCAAAACAATAAGAGATTTTCGCGAGGTTACGGTCTCAATAATCAGGAAACGTCGCAACATTCCCAGTAACTTTACGCTGGCCACACACGCCTCGGGTATTTCGCCCGGGGCGTTTTTCATTTTTAAAGGAGAAATATCATGGCTACTACAAAATCAGCATCAAATTACTTCGTCGAATTAAAGAAAATAAACGTGAACGAACATATCGAGCGCAAGGGGCAGTTCAGTTATTTGAGCTGGCCGTTTGCCGTCGAGGAGTTGCGCAAGTTCGATCCTACTGCAACGTGGGTTGTGCAACGCTTCGACGGTCTGCCTTATCTGAAAACGGATATGGGCGTATTCGTGGAAGTGGCGGTTACGGTGCAAGGGGTGATGCTGTCGCAGATACATCCGGTGCTCGACGGCAAGAATCGGCCGCTACTGGAGCCGTCGGCGTTCGACATCAACACCAGCATTCAGCGTGCACTGGTGAAGGCCATCGCACTGCATGGCCTCGGCCTGTACATCTACGCTGGCGAAGACCTTCCAGATTCTGAAACACTAAATGATGCGAATACACATACACAATCTACACAACTTACACAGCCTGCTACGGTACGGCAATTCCCCAAGCGCGATAACTGCTTCTCCGATCCTGAATTGCTGACTGTGAATCAGCTGCGGTTTATCAAAAAGCTGATAGCGGAGACCGGCACAAATGAAGAGCAGCTGCTGGGCTTCTTCGGCTTCGATTCTCTGGAAAATATCCCAAAGGCCGAGGTGAACCGCGTCATCAAGATGCTCGAAAATAACAGAAAGGCGGCCTGATCATGCAAGCACTATTCAAAATGAAACAAGGCTCGCCCGAGTGGCATGAACATCGTGCCAAATATCGTAACGCATCGGAGACAGCCGCCGTGATGGGGTTGTCTCCGTGGTGTACACCCTACGATCTGTGGCTTATAAAGACCGGTCGCAAGGTGGTGGAAGAAACGGCACCGATGCGTCACGGTACCGAAATGGAGCCGGTGGCACGCGCGGCCTTCGAGGATGAAACCGGCATCATCATGCAGCCTCAGGTGG
>CAIZNF010000120.1 GCA_903934275.1 uncultured Nitrosomonadales bacterium | reverse complement strand
GTCCCATTCTCCATTTTCGCGACGCTTAAAAAAAGCACCAGATTCTTCAATGTATTCTTGTGAGGTAAAAATATGAGAGATTTTTTCTTCGAGTGTGCGCGCCTTTTCTTGCGCTTGGCTCAATTGTACCTTGAGCGTTTCATTCTCAGACTCAAGCGCGCCTATTTTCTCTTTCAGTACAGCAGAAAGCGGGATGTCTTTCAGAAAGTCGATAATACCCATGTGTTACCTCCGTGTGTAGATCAAACTCCTAACATTCAAGTAAACCGCCGCCCGCTTTTGGGCGGTCGGTTCAGCATAGGGTTAGCCGCAAACGATGAGCGCAACTGCGTCATATGCTCGTGCAACAGCGGTAGAAAGTAGGCCAAAAACGAACGCCCATCTTTGAATTATGGCTTTGATCTCATGGCGTTTTCCAACCATGTCTAGCTGTTCCTCGTACCGAGAGGCACTCTCTCCTGCCTTATCAATCACCGCATCAATCGACATTACCTCTCCCGTCTGGGCGATTTTGGCCGACGGAATTCCTGATGCCTTGGCTTGTTCAAACTGGCTTTTATTGTTTTCGAACTCATTCTTCCGGTTTCGTAGATAGATTACGACTGATAGATTCTCCACCTTCGAGAGGCCTATCAATCCAGAAAGAGCGAATCCAGCCCATCCAATGATCTAATGTACACCCCAATGTACCGGAGTCGAATTGATTTGACCAACCTCTGATATTAAAATCGCCATGCCCGTCCCCATCTCCTCAATCCTCTCTCTCAAGCAGTTGAATTCAGCAACTCAGCCATTCGCAATTTTCAGTGCTTTCTTGAACGCCTTTAAATCTGCAACGGCGAACATCTGATTTCTACCCACAGTGGAACTCGGATTCAGTTTCCCTCTGGCAACAAAACGCCGAAAGGTCGACATTGAGACCTCGAGATATTCGCCTGCTTCTTGAGCGGTAAAATTATCGCTAGCGAGATGGCCAAATAACTCTTCATGACTCATATCATCGTCACGGAACGCATTCGTGGACAAGATCACAAAAAATTTCTGCCGCTCGGTTGTCGGCATTTGCTTGAGGTCTTGGAATAGATCCTCTGCTGTCATCGTATGCGCCATTTTTCTATCCCTCCAATTTCAGATAACGCTTAAGTTCGTCATAAAAGTTCTCGTGCGAACCCGCGCCGCAGCTTTGGTGTTTTCCGCTTCGCTTCAACGTTGAATTGGTTCCAGAATCACCCGCAGCGATAGCGATCAGTGTTAACTCAAGCGCTGCAATAGCAGCGCGGCAAGCGGCAGGGTCGAGGTCAGGGCATCGATGCGGTCCAACAGTCCGCCGTGCCCCGGCAGCAACGCGCCGCTGTCTTTGACACCGGCCTGGCGCTTGATCGCCGACTCGAACAAATCACCTATCACCGCCAAGCCCACCCACCACCACGAAGCCAGCAGCAAAATTGGCAATACTTCACGGTATGCAAATTCAGGGCTGAAACTCCACACCACAACCACATATACTGAAACACCGAGCAGCGCGCCCGCCACGCCTTCCCAAGTCTTGCCCGGGCTGATGCTGGGGGCAAGTTTGTTTTTACCGAATTTGCGCCCAGCAAAATAAGCCGCAATATCCGCGACCCACACCAAGCACATCACAAACAGCAATATCCACGGGCTGGCGGCGCGCAAATCCAGCATCGCCTGACCGGTCGGTACCAACACTGCCCATCCGGTCAACGCCATCAACGCAGGTTGCCTAACTTTCCAGCCTGTCATCAGCCAGAGCGGCACGATGATCAGCCACAACAGGGCCGATGCGGCATAGACCACTAAATGGATATTAAGGTGCTGAACTTCTGTTGTGGCGGCATCCATCCATAACAACCCCGCCATCAGCAACAGGGTCATCCCACAGTAAAGGCCCGCCTTCCTGCCGGTAAAACCGGAAAGGCGCGACCACTCAACGGCTCCCTGCACGACCATCACAACAATCAGCACTGCCCACGCGGCGGGCGGTAGCGCAAACAATGCCGTCAACAACAACGCCAGCAAAATGACAGCGGTAATCACCCGCGATTTAAGCATAAGCTTTTCCCTACTTGTCCAGCAGCTGTTCGCTGGTGCGGCCAAAACGGCGTTCGCGCTTTTGATAAGAGGCGATTGCCGTCTCCAGCTCCTTGCGGCCAAATGCCGGCCACAAGACATCGGTGAAATACAATTCGGTATAGGCCAATTGCCACAACATGAAATTGCTGATGCGCTGTTCGCCGCCGGTGCGAATGAACAAATCCGGCTCAGGCGCGTCGCTCATCGACAGGTAGGGTTGCAGGTCTGTTTCGGCAAAGGTTTGCGCGAGGTGAGGATGCTCCTTGAGCATGGTTTGCACCGCATGCATCACATCCCAGCGTCCACCGTAATTGGCGGCAATGGTCAACGTCAATGCGGTATTGCTGGCAGTAAGTTGCTCGGCATCCTGCATGGTCTTCTGGAGTTTGTCATCAAAACGGCTGCGATCTCCGATAATTTTCAGGCGGATGTTGTTTTTGTGCAGCTTGGCGACTTCGCGTTCCAACATTTTCAGGAACAGCGACATCAGGAAAGAAACTTCATCGGAAGGACGACGCCAATTTTCGCTGCTGAAAGCGAACACAGTCAGATACTCCACGCCCAGCTCGCGACAGGCGATCACCACTTCGCGTAACGCTTCCACCCCGCGCTGATGCCCGGCCACACGCGGCATGAAACGCTGTTTCGCCCAGCGCCCATTGCCATCCATAATGACGGCAATATGGCTCGGAACGGCAGTGATGTCGGGAATGATGCAGGTGGAGCTTTGAAATAACGACATCGGGAATCCTTGTGAGCTTGTAGCTGGTAGCCCGTGGCTGGTAGCTTTACAAAAACCGCACGCGAAGCGCTAATCTTAGCAAGCTACAGACTACCAACTAAACTGCCATCAGGTCGGCTTCTTTAGCTGCCAATGCTTTATCGATTTCTGCAACAAAACGATCGGTCAACTTTTGCACCTCATCCTGCAAACGCCGCTCCACATCTTCGGCAACTTCCTTATTCTTGAGCGCTTCCTTGAGCGAATGATTTGCATCACGACGGATGTTGCGCACCGCGATCTTGGCATCCTCTCCTTCGGACTTGACCACCTTGATCAGATCGCGGCGACGTTCCTCGGTCAGCATCGGCATCGGCACGCGAACCAAATCACCATTGGTCGCCGGATTTAGCCCCAAGTTCGCATCACGAATAGCGCGCTCTACTGGACCGACCATATTCTTTTCCCAGGGTTGAACGCCGATGGTGCGCGCGTCGATCAACGTGACATTGGCGACTTGAGTGACCAGTGTCGGATTACCGTAATAATCCACCATCACATGATCCAGCAAGCCGGTATGCGCGCGTCCGGTGCGCACCTTACCCAAATCGGCTTTCAGCACATCCAGCGATTTTTGCATCTTTTGTTCGGTTGTTTTTTTGATGTCAGTAATCATGGTCAGCTCCTGATTCAATCAATGCGCACCAGCGTTCCCTCAGCTTCGCCCAACACCACACGCTTCAGCGCGCCCAGCTTGAAAATGCTAAACACAATGATCGGCAACTTCTGGTCTCGGCACAACGTCAGCGCCGTCGCATCCATTACCTTGAGGTTTTTGCCGATTGCCTCGTCGAAAGTCAGGCTTTGGTAGCGGGTCGCTTGGGGATCTAATTTAGGATCGGCGGTGTAAACGCCATCCACTTTGGTGGCCTTGATCACAACCTCGGCGGACATTTCAACGCCGCGCAATGCGGCAGCAGTATCGGTGGTGAAGAACGGGCTACCGATACCAGCCGCAAAAATCACCACCTTGCCGTCTTCCAGATAACGCAGTGCCTTGTTACGGATAAACGGTTCCGCAACCTGCTCCAGATTCAACGCCGATTGCACGCGGCAATCCAACCCGGCGCGTTTCATCGCATCCTGCAACGCCATCGAATTCATCACCGTGGCCAACATACCCATGTAATCTGCGGTTGCTCGGTCCATCCCCGCCGCAGCCGGAGCCACGCCACGGAAAATATTGCCTCCGCCGATCACGATCGCCACCTGCACGCCAAGCCCGACGACTTCCGCAATCTCGGCGACGATGCGCTCAACCACTTCGCGGTTGATGCCGTAGCTGTCATCGCCCATCAGTGCTTCGCCGCTAAGTTTAAGCAGAATACGTTTATAGGCGGGCTGACTCATGATGGTTATACCTTAGCCGCTGCAATAGTTGCAGCCACTTCCGCCGCGTAATCCTCGACCTTCTTCTCGATACCTTCTCCAACCACGAACATCTGGAACGCGGTCACCGATGCGCCCTTGCTCTTCAATAATTGCTCGATAGTTTGCTTGCCATCTTCCGCCTTGACGAACACCTGCCCCAACAGCGTTACCTCCTTGAGGAATTTCTGCACTGTTCCGTCGGCAATCTTTTCCAGCATTGCGTCAGGCTTGCCGGCTTCGCGAGCCTTTTCAATGGCGATACGGCGTTCAGTCTCGATGTCCACCGGATTCACGCCGGATGCGTCGATAGACTTCGGCTTGCTCGCCGCGATATGCATGGAAAGGTCACGACCAAGCGTTTCATCGCCACCGGTGTAATCCAACAACACGCCGATCTTGCTGCCGTGCAGATAGCTGGACAATTTTCCGGTAGTGGTTGAGTAACGCTCAAAACGGCGGATGCTGACGTTCTCACCGAGCTTCATCACCAGTGCCTTTCGGGTTTCTTCCACACTGGTTGAGCCGTTGACAAGCGCCATATCAGACAGTGCGGCAATATCAGCCGGATTATTTTTCGCCACGGTCTCGGCGACGTTTTTGGCGAATACCACAAAATCATCATTCTTCGCGACAAAGTCTGTTTCGCAGTTCACTTCCGCCACTGCGCCGGTCTTGCCGTCCACAGAAATAAATGTGCTGACCACACCTTCGGCGGCTACGCGGGAAGATGCCTTGCTGGCCTTGGCACCGCTCTTGATGCGCATTTGCTCTTCGGCTACCTTGAAATCGCCATTGGATTCGACCAACGCTTTTTTGCATTCCATCATGCCGAGGCCGGTTGCCTCGCGCAGTTCCTTCACCATGCTCGCAGTAATTTCTGCCATCTTCAACTCCGTAAAATACTTATAAAAAAAGGGGCTCGCGCCCCTTATATGCGCCGAACTAAAATCTAAGCGGCTTGTTCTTCTGCTGCTGGTTCTGCCACTTGCTCGACTAATTCATTCAGGGCCTGCGCACGGCCTTCCAGCACCGCATCGGCGATGCCGCGTGCATACAGGCGAATCGCCTGCGTGGAGTCATCGTTGCCCGGAATAATGTAGTCCACACCGAGCGGGGAATTGTTGGTGTCAACGATGCCGATCACCGGGATGCCCAGTTTTTGGGCTTCGACAATGGCACCCTTCTGATAACCCACGTCGATCACGAACAGCGCGGCCGGCAAACCTGGCATATCCTTGATGCCGCCCAGGCTGCGATCCAGCTTTTCCAGTTCGCGCTTCATCATCAACGCCTCTTTCTTGGAAATTTTCTCATTCGTGCCATCGAGAGTCATCAGCTCCAACTCACGCAGGCGCTTGATGGATTGTTGCACGGTTTTATAGTTGGTCAGCATACCGCCCAGCCAGCGGTGATTCACGAACGGTGAACCCGCGCGGACGGCTTCCTCTTGCAGGATGTCGCGCGCCTGGCGCTTGGTCGCCACAAACAGAATCGTGCCTTTTTTGGCGGACAGTTTGCGCACAAAAGCCTCAGCATCTGCGAATAGCGTGACGGTTTTTTCCAGATTGATGATATGAATTTTGTTGCGATGGCCGAAAATATACGGTGCCATCTTGGGATTCCAGAAACGGGTTTGATGGCCAAAATGAACACCGGCCTCCAGCATTTGACGCATTGTTACAGCCATGAAAACTCCAATCGTAAGGGTTATAAACTACCACTCGCCAGCCTGACTCTTATGAGCACCCCAACTTGCGCGAGCGGGAAATTTGCTCCAGATAATTTTTGGTACTATCCCGAAGCGGCGCGCATTCTATCACCAAGCCGAGCTTCACTCAACTCTGTTGCATCAAATTGTTGCATCAGATCCCGATAGCGAGCTTCTTCGTTCCTGCTCTCGGGGCGAGCATTCCTACCGCACACAGGCTCTCATCGCTATGGATGTTCCATAACTTGGAGAATTTTTTCCATTTTTTTCTTTTTCTATCCAGGCGATTTATTTGGAATC
>CAIZNF010000119.1 GCA_903934275.1 uncultured Nitrosomonadales bacterium | reverse complement strand
TTCGGCGAACAGCCAAAAAGAATTGTCATTTCGAGCTCCGCGAGAAATCTTGGTGATTTTGGCATGAAAAGAAAATCAAGATTCCTCACTTCGTTCGGACTGACAGTTTTTTATCCACAAGCAACAATTTGTTTTCGCTTAATTTCGCTTTAGAGGCTAATACATCACCATCTTGATACCGATAATCAGCAGCATAGTCGCCAGAACCGGACGCAACACTCTTTCCGGAACCTTCGCGCTCATGTGGCTGCCGATGTAGATGCCGGGCAACGAGCCTAGCAGCAAGCTTCCCAGCAGCACCAAGTCCACCGTGCCCAGTGCCATATGCCCCATTCCCGCCAACGCGGTCAGCGGCACGGCATGGACGATGTCTGTGCCCACCACCTTCACCGCAGGCATGCGCGGATACAGGAACAGCAAGGCGACCGTGCCCAGCACCCCGGCGCCGACGGAAGAAATCGTCACCAGCGCGCCGATGACGACGCCCGTCGTTATCGTCGCGGCGGGCAGGTAACGGTGATGCAGCTCGTACACCGTGCCATCGTTGCGCCGCGCGAGTTTCTTGATTTGATCCTTCAACAACAGCACGGCAGCAGTCAGCAGCAGCGCCACGCTCAACACGCTGGTCACCAGGCCGCGCAGGGTTTTTTCGTCCAGCGCAAGATACTTCAGCAGCGTGATCGTGACCACGGCGGCGGGCAAGCTGCCCATCGCAAGCAGCCCGAACACCTTCCAGTCCACCGTGCCGCGCCGCCCATTCACCCAGCCGCCCACTGTCTTGGTCAGCGAGGCATACAACAAATCCGTCCCTACTGCGGTAGCGGGCGACACGCCGAAAAACAGCACCAGCAGCGGCGTCATCAGCGACCCGCCGCCCACGCCGGTAACACCGACGATCAGCCCGACCAGAAAGCCGGACAACGTAAACATCCAATCCATACGAGCCACGCGGACATCTCTAAAAACTCAGATTTCATCCCAACTGATATAACAACTAGCCATTCGACTAAGCTGTCAAAAGACGATAGCTTAGTCGCTGGTTATGCTGCGTTGCGCAAAAAATTTCTTGCTTGCGGATCATACATACGCGGCGCTAAGGAATTTTTCCACGCCTTACATTTTGGCGAACTTTGAGTTTTTAGAGGTGCCCTCCAATAAATTCAGGCGCGCATTCTAGTCGAGCACTGTTATGTTCCTAAATGGTTTTATGTTAGCATCTTATAATTATTAGTTATATAAGAATGCAGCCATGAATTTGCAACAACTGCGTTACTTTAATGAAATTGTGCGGCGCGGACTAAAAATTTCTGATGCCGCCGATGCGCTATACACCTCGCAGCCCAATATCAGCAAGCAGATCAAACAACTGGAGCAGGAGTTGGGTATTGAAATTTTTGTGCGCAACGGCAAGCGTGTCGTTGCAGTCACTGAACCGGGAAAGGCCATTCTCGACATTGCACGGCGCATCTTGCACGACACGGAAAACCTCCGCCAAGTGGGGCAGGAATTCCACTCGCAGGATAGCGGCCCGTTGACCATCGCTACCACCCACACCCAAGCGCGCTATATTCTGCCGACAGTGGTCAAACGGTTCGTTGGGCGTTATCCGAAAGTAAAGCTAGGGCTGCATCAGGGCAATCCGACTCAGATCGCCGAGCAGGTGCTGAACGGCGAAGCAGATGTCGCAATCGCCACCGAAGGCCTGACTCAATATGATGGTCTCGTCACACTACCGTGCTACGAATGGCATCACTGCGTGGTCGTGCCGCCCAAACACCCACTGCTGGATGAAACCAAATTGACGCTGGCGAAAATTGCGCAATACCCCATCATCACCTACGACTCCGCCTTCAGCGGGCGCGGCAAGATCAACGAGGCGTTTGAGAGTGCGGGCATCGAACCCAGCATCGCGCTGACCGCCATCGACGCAGACGTGATCAAGACCTACGTGGAACTGGGGCTGGGCATCGGCATCCTCGCCGAGATCGCCTTTGTCCCGGAACGTGACCGGCATCTGCGCATGATCTGGGCCAGTCACTTGTTCAAGCCCAACACCACGCGCATTGCGATCCGCAAGAATGAATACCTGCGAGGCTACACTTATGACTTTATCGAGCTTTTTGCACCGCAGTTGACCCACTCAGTCGTTTTCGAGGCCATGCATGTTTCGCCATGAGGTACATGCGCCATCCGCGCGCCACCTGTTTTTACCTTTTTTGAGTGGTATTTTCCATATGGCAAAACCGTATTCGTAGGGTGGGCAAAGCCCGCCATGTCGGGCAGAGCTCGACCTACATTTTGTTCAGGCTCGCCCGATTATAGGTAGCGGTAGAGCCTTTATCCCAGAAAGAGCAGTTAGCCTCTCATATTTGTGCGTTAGCCCGTATGGCGTTTGGTTTTTGTGTATTTGATGCCACTCACCTTTTGGGTGATGCCGTTGTCGTAGGAGCCCGATTCATCGGGCGATCGATTTGCTGGGCTATCGCGAGATAAATCGCGCTCCTACAGGTTTCAACTGCCGATTTTAGGTTTATCTTGAGTGCGCCTCTGAAAACTCGGAGTTCGCCCAATGCGCTACGAGGGGGATGGCAATTCGCATTGTCCCTACAAAACCCTTGACATCACAATACCATTTTTGGTTAAATTCGTCCGTTCAAGTCGTGAACGCATGCGTGCAATAAACTTACTAATCAAAGAATGGAAGATCTTCATTACAAGTTGCTCAAGGTTCTGCAAGACAACCCTGACCTCAGTCAGCGTCAATTGGCGCAGGAGCTTAGCATCAGCCTCGGCAAGACTAATTACTGCTTGCGCGCGCTGATCGAAAAGGGGTGGGTCAAGGCGAACAACTTTCGCCGAAGTACAAATAAAATAGCTTATGCGTATTTGCTGACACCGCACGGCATCGAAGAGAGAACCCGTGCCACAGTGCATTTTCTCAGGCGCAAGGTCGCCGAGCACGAAGCATTGTCAAATGAAATTGAACAACTTCGGGATGAGGTCAAACAAAACCGAATAAATATTGGTTTGCCGAGCGAAGCATGAGCGGCAATCACACCTCCCATATCCATCCGATCATACCCATGCAAGAAGGTTGTGTGAGAAGTTCTTTTGAAAAACAGAGCACGATGAGTGAAGAAGATCGTTGGTACGCCGTTTGCTGCAAGCCGCGTCAAGAGGTGATAGCGGAAGAGAATCTCCTGCGTCAAGGCTACCGTGTCTACCTGCCGCGCATTCGGAACACCCACCATCGCCGTGGACAATGGGTGGATGTAATTGAACCCCTTTTCCCGCGTTACCTATTTATTCGGATTGATCCTACTTTGCGCAGTACCGCCCCGATACGCTCCACACGCGGCGCAGTTGGCCTAGTGCGCTTCGGCGGCCAACCCGCAGAAATTCCGGATGAAGTGATAGATGCCATTATGCAACGCGAAGCTCCTGACTCCGGTTTGCACCAAGATAACCGCCCCCTGTTTTGCGCAGGTGAACCGGTCAGGCTGGAAGAGGGGCCACTTGCTGGCATGGAAGGCATATTTGTCGAGAAAGACGGCGAAAAGCGCGTAATTGTGCTGCTGGAGTTGCTGGGCAAGGCTAACAAAATAAGGGTAAACCGCGACTGGGTTGTGCAGTTGGCGTAGTAATTAGCATTATTAATCAATTGATTATGCGAAATGCGCCAGTGTTTTGCAGGGCGGTAGCGTGCCTGAATGTATATAAATCAATATGCTGGATTTGCATTGAACTTCCGCAGTCTGGCAAGAAGGTGTTTTTGCGTGCCCTGTGGCGCAATCTGTCGAAAATATCACGTCAGGTTTGGCATTTTTTAAAGAGCTGCGTTGCCCGCCAACACGAGCCAGGGCTCTGTACGCGTCAGCTTGAGACATTATTAAAGCACGACCTTTGAAAAAGACCGGACACCGTTACCCTTCGCACGCATTGTTAAACTACAAGGGGCCTCTATAAATCCAAACCCCGTCACGATACTGCGTTGCTCATAAAAAATTACTCCTAACATATCAGATATATGCGTCGTCGCAATTTTTTATTCTCGCCTTGTCTCGCTTAAAATTTTGAATTTATAGCGGCCCCCTACATCGTGTCAAAAATAACTCGGCGACCGCCTGAAATATGCGATCAACTGTTTGCTTTGGGAGTCGGCTAACTGTCGGATTTAGGATAATTATTGCTTTGCTGGTTTCCGTGCATTTCTTTTATCTCATCAGCAACGCCCCCGAATGTCTCATGACTATGATGGCTTTTCGCACGGATGACCCATCATCGTGCGGGATTGTGGAGTTGGATGAGCGGGGCGTGGTAGTAGATTTCCATGAAAAAGTAGCTGCGCCTCCGGGAAATTTGGCCAATGGCGCGGTGTATATTCTCTCTGTGGAGCTACTGGAGAGGATGCGCAAGGATCTGTGTAATGTAAAGGATTTCAGTAACGAGGTTTTACGCCATTTTGTGGGGCGAATTTACCACTATGAAACCACAGAAGTATTTGTGGATATAGGAACGCTGGAGCGCTATGAAAAAGTGAGCAATTGAGTGGCACTGCAAACGTCACGTTCATAATCCAACTCTTGTAAAAAACGATTTTGTGAGATTTTTACATCAAATGGGCGCGTTCAAAAAATAGCCTCAGCACCTTGTGAGATATATATTAGCCCAAATTATCCTAAAACCGGCAGTTCAAACCTGCAGCGCGTTTTATCGCGCGATAGCCCAGCAAATCAATCGCTCGATAAATCAAGCTCCTACAAGGGGTAATCGGCCTAGTGAACTATTTGGGTTTAAATAAAGTGACCACACCTCAGAAACTTTGGTATCTACTCTCCCATGAACAGCGCCGTGCCGCTGTGGTGCTGCTTGGGTTGATGTTGATCGGTATGCTGCTGGAAACCTTGGGTATCGGCTTGGTCATTCCCGCTTTAGCCTTGATGATACAAACCGATTTGACTGCAAAATATCCAGCACTGATACCCTGGTTAAACAGTCTCGGCAATCCTAGCCACGAGAGCTTGATCATTGGTGGCATGTTGACGCTGGTTGGCGTGTATGTGATCAAGGCTCTGTTTCTCGCCTTTCTGGCCTGGCGGCAAGCACACTTTGTATATGCGCTACAAGCCGACCTTTCTCAGCGCCTATTCACTGGCTACCTGCATCAACCCTATACATTTCACCTGCAGCGTAATTCTGCACAGCTGATCCGTAACACCATGGGCCAAGTTGGTGAGATCACAAACGTAATCCAGCAAGGCCTCATGTTGATCGCTGAAATTTTGGTGCTTCTCGGAATTTCTGCATTATTGCTTGCTGTAGAACCATTGGGCGCACTGCTGGTAGTGAGCACGCTCGGTTTGGCCGGTTGGGGCTTTAATCAGATCACTCGCAGTCGTATTCTGCGCTGGGGAGAGGCGCGCCAACACCATGAGGGGCTGCGTATCCAGCATCTGCAGCAGGGGTTGGGCGGTGCCAAGGACGTGAAATTGCTTGGGCGCGAGAGTGATTTTCTTGCCCAATACCGACTACACAGCGTCGGCAGTGCGCGGGTCGGCCAACGCCAAACCACTCTTCAAGCATTGCCTCGGCTCTGGCTGGAATTGCTGGCCGTCGCTGGGCTTGCGGCCTTAATATTGGTGATGATCGGGCAGGGCAAGCCAATGGAAGCACTCTTACCCACGCTGGGGTTATTCGCCGCAGCTGCATTTCGCTTCATGCCTTCGGTTAGCCGTATACTCGGAGCTGTTCAAAGCGTGCGTTTTTCCTTGCCGGTGATTGATACGCTGCACAGCGAATTTTGCTTGCTGGATGACACGCTGCCTCCATTGCGCGGACAGTCATTGCATTTCAAAAAAGAACTGACAATCGATCAGGTTTGTTTTAACTATCCATCCACCGAAACCTATGCACTGCGGGATATTAGTCTTGTGATTTCAAGAGGCGTTTCGGTCGGTTTTATTGGAGGCAGTGGTGCGGGCAAAAGCACATTGGTAGATATTATTCTTGGCCTGCTAACCCCAACAAGCGGGAGCATAAAAGTTGACGGCCTTAATATCCAAACAAACCCTCGCGGCTGGCAGGATCAAATTGGCTATGTGCCGCAATCCATTTATCTTACTGATGACACCTTGCGCCGCAACGTCGCCTTCGGCCTGCCTAATGGGCGGATTGATGAAGACGCTGTTTGGTGTGCCATTCGAGCGGCACAACTGGAACAGTTTGTTAAAGAGTTGCCACTGGGATTGGATACCGTTGTCGGCGAGCGTGGCATCCGTCTTTCCGGTGGCCAGCGCCAGCGCATAGGTATTGCACGTGCGCTCTACCACGATCCGCAGGTGCTGGTGCTGGATGAAGCTACCAGCTCTCTCGATACCGCAACCGAACAAGGTGTGATGGAAGCAGTGCGTGCCATGCAGGGGGATAAAACGGTACTCATCGTTGCCCACAGGCTTTCTACTGTCGAGCACTGTGACCGCTTATACCGATTCGAAGGTGGGCGGCTAGTGGAAGAGGGAGAAACTGCGGTAATGTTGGGTGTGAAAACATAAATTGAGCCAATAAAAAATATGAAAATTCTTGTTACAGGTGCCGACGGTTTTATCGGCTCTCATCTCACCGAAGCGTTGGTGCGCCAAGGCTACGATGTGCGCGCCTTTGTGCTCTACAATTCCTTCAATTCATGGGGCTGGCTGGATCATTGCGGCGAAAATGTGAAGGGTAAGTTTGAAGTTTTTGCCGGGGATATTCGCGATCCGAACGGGGTGCGTACGGCGATGAAAGGCTGCGGTGCGGTGCTGCACTTGGCGGCGTTGATCGCGATTCCCTACTCGTACCATTCGCCAGATACTTATGTGGACACCAATATCAAAGGCACCTTGAATGTTGTCCAGGCGGCGCGTGATCTGGGCGTAATCAAGGTCGTCCACACTTCCACCAGCGAGGTTTACGGAACCGCAAGGTTTGTTCCCATTACCGAGGAGCATCCGCTTCAGGGACAGTCGCCTTATTCGGCCAGCAAGATAGGTGCGGATCAGATCGCCATGTCGTTCTATACCTCATTTGGCACGCCGGTCAGCACTATCCGTCCGTTCAACACCTATGGCCCGCGCCAATCAGCCAGAGCGGTGATTCCTACCATCATCACCCAGATCGCTAATGGCAAACGGCAGATTAAGCTCGGTGCGGTACATCCTACGCGCGATTTCAACTATGTGGCTGACACGGTGGCAGGTTTCATCGCCGCACTGAATTCTGACAGCGGTATCGGCGAGGTCATCAACATCGGCAGCAACTTCGAAATTTCGATAGGTGATACCGCTCGCACCATTGCAGAAGTGATGGGCGCAGAGATCGAAATACTCTCCGACGAGCAGCGTTTGCGCCCTGAAAAAAGCGAAGTGGAACGGCTGTGGGCATCTAATGATAAGGCTCGTGAGTTGTTAGGTTGGCAACCACAATATGGTGGACAAGATGGTTTCCGGCGCGGCTTGCTCGAAACCGTGGCCTGGTTCAACAAGCCGTCGCATCTCGCATTATACAAATCTGACATCTACAACCTGTGAACGCATATTGCATGAGATAACGGGGGTAAATAGATATGAGTGACATGGTGAAAATAGAAAATCTGAAAGGAAAAATAATTGAGATCGGGGGGCAAAGTGTGCTTCTCGATAGCGATGTCGCCAATATCTATGGCGTAGAGACCAAGCGAATCAATGAAGCAGTAAAAAACAACCCGGATAAATTTCCGGCAGGATACATCATCGAACTTGATAAAACTGAATGGGATGCATTGAAGTCGAAATTTTCGACTTCAATTAAGGGTGGAAAAGTAAAGCTCCCGAGCGCCTTCACGGAAAAAGGCTTGTACATGCTTGCCACGATACTCAAGAGTCCAGTGGCGACACAAGCAACGATCTCGATCATCGAAACCTTTACCAAAATTCGCGAGTTATCCCGAAACGTCAAAGAACTCTCGACCATACAAGACAAAGCAAATCAGAAAACATTGATGCAAAGTAGCGAAGAATTAATCGCCGAAATCTTTGTGAAGATTTGCAAACCAGCGACACAGAAACCTCAATCGAGCTGAACTTTGCAGTCTTGAAGTTTAAGCATACGATAAAGAAGAAAAGTAAATGAGGAAAATCTGCGATGTCATCTACAATGCCTAAGCGCGCTATCATTCTTGCCGGCGGCAAAGGAACGCGTTTGCGCCCTTACACCGTGGTGTTGCCGAAACCGCTGATGCCCATAGGCGAATTCCCCATCCTGGAGGTGATCGTCCGCCAACTCGTGCGGCATGGTTTTGACCATATCACCATGGCGGTGAACCATCAGGCCGAAATCATCAAAGCTTTTTTTCAGGGCGGCGCAAAATGGGGCGTAAAGATCGACTACTCGCTGGAAGATAAGCCGCTCAGCACCATGGCACCGTTGCGCTTGATCCACGATCTTCCGGAAAACTTCCTGGTCATGAACGGCGACATCCTGACCGACCTAAGCTATTCGAATATTTTCGATGAGCACGTCAGCAAGAACAACATCTTCACCATTTCCGCTTACATGCGCGAACAGAAGGTTGATTACGGCGTGCTGGAAATGGGCGCGAGCAACCATTTGACCGGCTTCAGGGAGAAGCCCAGCAACGAATATCTGGTGAGTATGGGGGTGTACATGGCCAGCCGCCGCATTCTCGACTTCATCCCGGAAGGCAAGAGTTACGGCTTCGATAATCTGATGCATGATTTAATGGCCGCAGGGCAACCCGCCGCTGTTCGAAGGTTTGATGGATATTGGCTAGATATAGGGAGACCTGATGACTATATGCAGGCGATCGAAGAGTTTGACCAAATGAAGCAGAGGTTCTTGGGTGAGTAAGATACTGGTTACCGGAGCGAGCGGCTTTATCGGCAGGGCACTCGTATCCGGGCTGAAAGCTCGGGGGCGGGATGTGGTGCCGGTAGATTCTGCGGATGGTGACATTGCCAGCCGGGAAACCCTGGCAAAATTTGCGCAGCAAGACATTGCGCATGTGTTCCATCTGGCGGGCAAGACCTTCGTTCCGGATAGCTGGGACAATCCGCAGGCGTTCTGCCGGACGAACGTGCAGGGAACGGTAAATGTCCTGGAGTTTTGCAGGAAAAAACGCATTCCCATGACCTACGTCAGCGCATATGTGTATGGACATCCGGATAGCCTGCCAATCGGCGAAAACAGCGCGATTCGGCCAAGCAATCCCTATGCGCTGACCAAGCGGTTGGCCGAAGAAGCCTGTGAATTTTATGCAAGCGCATACGATTTGCCGGTGTCCACGATACGTCCATTCAATGTTTACGGCATTGGCCAGGCGGAAAATTTTCTGATTCCCGCGATCATCAGCCAGGCACTGGATGATGGGGGAAAAATTGTCGTGAAGGATTTGGCGCCCAAGCGGGATTATGTCTATCTGGAAGATCTCGTGACGGCGCTACTGGCAACTCTGGACAAGCCGGACGGGCACCGTGTTTACAACATCGGTTCCGGCGTTTCGCTGAGCGTGCAAGAGGTCATTGATGCCATTCAGGACATTGCGGACACGCAAAAAGAAGTTGTCTGTGACAATGCAATCCGCGCCAACGAGCTGATGGATGTTGTTGCGGATATTACGAAGGCCGGGAAGGAGCTTGGGTGGAGACCTGAGACTTCCTTTTGTGCAGGAATAGAAAACATCATCCGTTCGGAAAGGGAGAAGATGCAATGACTCAGCGTAACGTGTCCATCAACAAGGGTAATTGTTCGATGGGTATGACGGATAAATTACGTCCCTGTGTCATCGCCATAAACTGAACATGCACGTAACCCTTGACCAACTCATTACCGCCGGAGAATCCCAGACACTGGAATTCAAAGCCTCCTTTGACAAAACTACGGTTGAGTCACTGGTAGCCTTTGCCAACGCGCAAGGCGGCATAGTATTGGTCGGCGTGACTAACACTGGCTCAGTTTGCGGCGTGACGCTGGGCAAAGAAACACTGAATGAATGGTTGGGGCAAATCAAATCCACGACCAGCCCCGCGTTGATTCCGGATATGGAGACTTTCACCGAACATCGCAAAACCGTCGTGACCATCCGTATGGGTGAATTTCCCGTCAAGCCGGTCAACACACGAGGGCGATATTTCAAGCGCGTAGCCAGCTCCAATCATCAGCTTGCATTAGGCGAAATTGCCGATCTCTACATGCAGTCGTTACAACTCTCGTGGGATGCACATCAAGCCGGAAAGCACACGCTGGATGAGCTATCTATGCCAAAGATCAAGCGATTTATTAGCCAGGTAAACGACAATGGCCGCTTCGCACTGGAAAGTGCAGACTTCGATGCATTGGAAAAACTTAACTACATAATAGACGGCCATCCCACTTGGGCGGCCTTGCTGTTGTTTGCTAAAGAACCGATCCGTCATCATGTCCACATCGGTCGCTTCAAAACACCCGATATGATTATCGACGACCGCCAATTCACCGACACGCTTTTTGAAGTAGTCGAACAGTCGATGAAGTTCATCATTTCTTATATCAGCGTTGCTTTCGAGTTTGATGGCAGCATCCAGCGTAAAGAACGCTTTGGCTACCCACTGCCCGCAATACGTGAAGCCCTGTTGAATGCCGTCATCCACCGCAACTATACCGATGGCTCAGACATTCAGATCAAAATATTCGACGACCAGATTTCCATCTTCAGTCCCGGCATCTTTTACGGTGGCGTCAGCGTTGCCGATATTCAAAAAGACAACTACCGCTCCAGCTTGCGCAATAAACTGGTTGCTGAAGGCTTTTACCTCACTGGCAATATTGAAAAATACGGCAGCGGCTTCATCCGTATTCGCAAAGCCCTTCGCGAATACCCAGAAGTTAAATTCGAAGTGAATGAATTCGCCGGTGGCGTAATGGTAACATTCACCCAAACACAAGGCGCATCGAATAGCGGAGTAAGTGACGGTGTAAATGTCGGTGTAAATGTCGGTGTAAATGTCGGTGTAAATGTCGGTGTAAATGGCTTGCTTTCATATATTCATTCCCACCCAGGGCAACGCGCTGGTGAAATGGCAGTTGTCTTCAAGCTAACAAAGCGAACCATTGAACGCTGGCTCAAACAGCTCAAAGAAAATGGCTTGATCGAATTCAGAGGTGCAGCCAAAACGGGTGGCTATTATTGCTTGGACACCGACAAATGAAGCCTCTCACCCCCACCTTCTATTTGGGCCCGCAGCATAGTCAAAAAACAAATGAATCTCACGTGTCGGCGATAACCATCCGTTCGAAATTGGGAAAGAGAAAACATGAACCAGCGTAATGTGCCGATCAACAAGGGCAACTATTCGATGGACACGGCAGAAAGAGAGGCCCTGTTCGAGCAATATCGCGGCGAAGGCTGGGAGGCAGAATACGCCGAGTACCGGCGCAACTGGTCGGATTATGCGAAACAGCAAAAAGTGTCGGAATTTCCCTTGCTGGTGGACATTGAATTATCGTCGGTGTGCAACCTTCACTGCCCGATGTGCTACACCATTACCGATGAATTCAAACAACGCGTCAATGTCACGCGCATGGACTGGGAGCTGTACAAGAAAATCATCGACGAGATCGATGGCAAGGTTCCGGCCATCCGTCTGAGTTTGCGCGGTGAGGCGACCCTGCACCCGAAATTCATTGAGGCGATCAAATATGCGAAGGATCATGGCATCAATGAGGTCTCCTTGTTGACGCATGGCGGCAAGCTGACGTTGCCGTATTTCCAAAAAATGGTGGAAGCGGGAGTAGATTGGATAACGATCTCGGTGGATGGCTTGGGCGAGACGTATGAGCGCGTCCGCAGGCCGCTGAAGTTTGACGATCTGCTCGGCAAAATAAAGGCTATCAAACAGTACAAGAAAGAGCACGGGCTCAAGCGCCCGGTCATCAAGGTTCAGGGCATCTGGCCCGCGATCGCCGAAACCGGCCCCGACGCTTACTACAATACTTTCGCGCCCTGCACCGACCTGGTGGCGTTCAATCCACTGATAGATTACCTTTCCAATGACACTCACATAGAATACCTAGAAGAATTCACTTGCCCCCAGCAATACCAGCGGCTGGTAATCGGTGCCGATGGATTGGTGATGAAGTGCTCGAACGACGAGGAAAACCGCGAAGTGATCGGAGACATCAAACAGGAAACCATGCATCAGGTATGGCATGGTGAAAAAATGAAGGTTGTGCGGGACATGCACCTGCAGCCGCGCGGTTTCATGCAAAGTGCGGTCTGCCGTAAATGTTATCTGCCCAGAAAAACGGAAGACGAAGAGGCACTGGTGGGTGAACGGACTTTCACCGTGCGAAACTATGTGCACCGCATTCAACTGATAGGAAAATAAGCTATGGATACAGACAACACCTTCGAGCAGCTACTCAATGTTTTTTGGCTTCGACCGGAAACGGCGCTTTGGCGCGAGATTGATATCAGAACCATGAATGCTTTTGAGCTATGTTCTCCATCTCTTGACCTGGGATGTGGCGATGGCACATTTTCGTTCATCAGGGCTGGCGGCGAGTTCGACAGCAGTTTTGATGCCTTCCGTTCAGTGTCTCAGTTGGACCAATTTTTTAAGAATGTCGATGTTTTCGATTCATATGATGAAAGTTTGAGTCCGGCAGTAACAAAGCCTCCGCGATATCAGATTGATGTAGGATTTGATCACAAAATAAATCTTCTTAAAAAAGCGGGGCAGATTGGTTTGTATGATGCGCTCAAACAAGGGGATGCGAATCAGCCATTGCCTTTTCCGGATGAGTCATTCAACAGCATTTTTTCCAACATTGTTTATTGGCTCGATTCTCCACAAGAGGTAATTCAGGAAATTTCCAGAATACTTAAACCGGGTGGGCGGGCTTGCTTGATGCTGCCGAATATCACCTTTCCGCAATTCAGTTTTTATAATCAGTTGTATGTGAAGGGAGGCGATGAGCGGTGGAAGTTTCTGGAAATGCTCGATCGGGGACGATTTGCCGACAATATCCGCCAAGCCAAATCTCGGGATGAATGGCAGTCCATATTTGAGCAGGCGGGATTGCAAGTTGAACGTCACCACTCTCATCTGAGCAAGCTCACCATTCAAACATGGGACATTGGGTTGCGTCCTCTTTTCCCGGTTTTGCTTGAGATGGCAAATGAGTTGCCCCCGGAAAAATTGGTTTCAATAAAAGCCAAGTGGATACAAACCATGAGGGCATTTCTTGAGCCGCTTCTTGAAATTGACAAGACCTTGCCCGGTAATGAGCAACCGGCGTTCCATTGTTTCGAATTGAGAAAATAATATGTTTAAAAATTATCGTTCAGACCGTTGCTACATCATCGCCGAAATTGGCGGCAATTTCACCACGCTTGAGCAGGCCAAGCGCCTGATCGACGCGGCTCACGGCTGTGGCGTGGATGCGGTCAAGTTGCAGACTTATCGCGCCGACACGATCACCAGCACCAAAGCCATTTTCGACATGGAGAACACGGGCGTGGTGTCGCAACACGACTTGTTCAGAAAGTATGAAGTGGATGAGGCCTTGCATCACGATGTATTCAAGTATGCCGAATCCAAAGGGCTGGACTGGTTCTCTACGCCTTCGCATGAAACCGATGTGGATCTGCTGGAAAATTGTGGTGTCGGTGCGCACAAGATCGGTTCGGATGATGCAGTCAATCTTCCCTATCTGCGCTATGTCGCCCGTACCGGCAAGCCCGTGCTGCTCTCAACCGGCATGTGTACGCTGGAAGAAGTACGGGAATCGGTGGATGCGATCCTAGCGGAGGGGAACGAAAAGTTGATCCTGCTGCACGCTATCACTAGTTACCCGACCCATGCGGAGAATGTGAATCTGGCGGCCATGCAGACCCTGATGCTAGCCTTTCCGCAATTGGATATAGGCTATTCTGACCATACGCTGTCGCCGATCGCCTGTTTGTGTGCGGTGGCCATGGGCGCACGAGTGATCGAAAAGCATTTCACTTGGGACAAGAAAGCGGTCGGCCCTGACCATGTATTGTCTGCCGATCCGGCGGAAATGAAATGGCTGGTGGAGGCGGTGCGCAGCTTTGAAATTATGCGCGGCTCCGGGATCAAGCGCCCGGCCGAGAGTGAGAAAGTTACGCGGCGAAATAATCGCAAGAGCGTGGTACTTAACCGTAGCGTGAAAGCGGGGGGACGCTTGACTGAGCAGGATATCGCCGTCAAACGCCCCGGTTATGGCATCGCCCCAAAATACTTTGAGCAGATCGCCGGGCGCACGGTAGCCGCTGACATGGAAAAAGATACAGTACTAACTTGGAATGATCTGGCGTGAGCGTTGGCGTCATCATACAAGCTAGAATGAGTTCGATTCGTTTGCCCGGAAAGGTGTTGAAGCCCATTGCGGGCAAGGCGCTGCTGGATCATGTGTTGGGCAGATTGTCCCTGCTGGCGTACCCGGTACAGGTGGTGGTCGCCACCAGTGATTCGCTGCAGAACGATGCCATCGCACAGCATTGCCTGCCCAAGGGCGTAGCGGTTTTCCGTGGCAGCGAAAGCGATGTGCTGGACAGGTATTACCAGTGCGCAAACGAGAACCGTTTTGAGCATGTCGTGCGACTGACGGCGGATAATCCGTTTACCGACATCGAAGAGCTGCAACGATTGATAGAGCAGCACTTGGCCCAGCACAACGATTACACCCACTCGTTCGGTGCTATGCCACTGGGTGTGGGCGCGGAGATTTTTACTTTCGCCGCGCTGGAAAGAAGTGCGCGAGAAGGTCATGCGTCCAATCACCGCGAACATGTCAACGAATATATCCAAGAGCACCCGGATATTTTCAGGATCGGTGAGTTGGAAATACCCGTAGCCAAGCAACGTCCGGATTTGCGTTTAACGGTGGATACCGAGACGGATTATCGGTATGCCTGCACCATTGCTGAGCAGGCTCCCAATCGATGGGTCGGGACGGAAGAGGCGATTCGATTGTGTTCGCGCTCTGCATAGAAAGCTCCCATGCATGCGGTATGCCACTTGTAAAATAGCAAAATCCAACCTTAACTTGCCCGGCAGCCTTGTATCTTGCCCCGTAAACTTTTTTAATGAAGGAGAAAGTTATGTCACTGAAAAGCTATGAAGCCATATACGATCATGGACAAATGAGGTGGCTGGGAGACAGCCCACAAGTTGAAGAAGCACGAGTAATCGTGACTATCCTTTCTGAGCTAAGCGCTATTGCAACTTCAGTGAAGCATCAGCCCTCAACGCGCATTGCGGGAAAAGGAAAGATAATTGGCGACATTATTTCCCCGGCTGCACCGATAGAAGAATGGAATTGCGCAAAATGATCGTGCTCGATACCCATATCTGGGTGAACTGGATACTGAGTGGTGAAGTGGCCCTCACACCGGTGATTGTGGATGCCATGCAGCAAGAAGATCACTTGGCTGTCTCAGCGATTTCCTGCTTTGAAGTGTCTCTATTAGTTTGCCGAGGCAAACTGGTGCTACCCCTGCCCGTTGACGAATGGTTAAAGGAGGCGCTCGGCAAATCAGGTGTGGAATCGTTACCGGTTACCTGCGAAATCGCGAATCGTGCGGTGGCGTTACCGGAAATCCATCGAGATCCTGCCGATCGCATTATCATCGCTACAGCTTTGGTGCATGAGGCAAAACTGGCAAGCATGGATTCTGTTTTTCCACGCTACCAAGAATTGCAGCATCAGCTAATAGGGAAATTAAAGCATCATCGCGAATAGCTACTTTTGCTTTTATTTCCTAAATTAAAGGTGGCGGCTCAGCCAGCGATTGAATTGAAACTGATACAACTATGTTTGCGCTCTGCATAGAAAGCTCCCATGCGCGCGGCATGGGACACTTATACCGCGCGCTGAATCTGGCGGATGGGTTGGCGAAAGCGGGACTGTCGTACACGTTTTATCTGAATGATCACGCCACTTCCCGGCAAATTCTCGTTGAGCGAGGCGTGCCGCATCGGGTGGTGAATCTGGAAGATTTCACCGGTGACTGGGAAACGTCGCTGATACAGCAGGACGGCATAACGTTGTGGCTGAATGACCGCCTTGATACCGATATCCGCCATGCAGAGAAAATCAAAGCGGCAGACATTCCTCTGGTAACGTTCGATGATCGGGGAACGGGAGCAACGTTGGCGGACTTGCACATCGCCGCGCTGGCCTTCGATACACAGGAGCGGCTTGCGGGTATCAAATTGTTGCGCGGTGCAGATTATCTGATACTGAATCCGCAAATCAGCGACTACACGCGCCTGCGCAAGCAACTTGTCAGCATACTGGTGACGATGGGCGGCAGCGATACTTATGGTGTGACCGTCAAGATGGTGCAGTTGCTGAAAGAGATGGGGATGACGGCAACAATCGTGTTGGGGCCGGCATTCATGCATATGGATTTGCTGGATGAAGTGCTGACCGAGGGCTTTACATTGAAGCGTGGCGTGCCTTCCATGATTGAGGAATTTTATCGCCACGACTTGGCGATTACTGGCGGCGGGATCACACCGTTCGAGGCCAATGCTTCTGGCCTGCCATGTGTAGTGATTGCCAATGAATTGTTCGAGATTCCGGTCGGGGAGGCATTGCAGAAGCTGGGCGGCTCGCTCTTTTCCGGGCATCACGAAGCACTGTCGTTGCCCTTGTTTAAGACAGACTTGCCACTGGAGAAAATGAGCCTAGCCGGGAGGCACAATATCGGCCTGCAGGGAACGCAGCGGGTGATTGAAGCGTTGCTGGAACTGGACAAATGAATAAAAAAATCGTAGTAATTCACCAGCCCGACTTTGTGCCCTATCTCGGTTTTTTTCACCGCTTTCTGCATGCGGATTTTTATATTGCTCTGGATCATGTGCAATACGTGAATGGCAGTAGCCGTGCATGGACACACCGCGACAAGATCAAGACTGCCCAAGGCGAAAAATGGTTCACAATCAGCGTCAAAAAAGCACCGCGTGATACCGCAATTAACCAGATCGAGCTATCGACCGACACCGACTGGCGGCAGGACAATTTACGCCTGCTCGAACAGAACTATCGTAATGCCTCCTGCTACAACGAGATAATGCCGGAGGTCGAACGCTTGTATGCCCGGCCATTCCACTTGCTGCGAGATTTCAACATGGCCTCGATCGAGATGCTGATGGACATGCTTGACGTGCGTATTCCCTGGGTGTGGTCAAGCACCCTCGACCCGGACGGTACAAAAAACGAATTGCTGGTGGATCTATTGCATAAGGTTTCTGCCACACATTATCTTTCCGGTGTGGGCGCACGCGATTATTTCCAGGCGGAGCCTTTTACCAACGCGGGCATCGAAGTGCTCTGGCAAGACTTCACCCATCCGGTGTATGCGCAACAATTTGGTGAGTTCGTGTCGTATTTAAGCGCGCTAGATGTGTTGTTTAACCATGGTATAACGGCTTCAAGAGAAATACTGAGGGCTGGTAGGTGATGCCCCTCATATTGTCGGGCTATTGTTGCTGCTACAATTGGTACGGATGCGCGCAAAAGGTTAAATAAGGAACTTTAAATGAGGATTACTTCGCAACAACACGAAGCTATTATCAAGACAATCAGAGAATTCATTCCTGATGGAAAGGTGATTTTATTTGGTTCGCGCGCGGACGATACAAGACGTGGCGGCGATATCGATTTGTTCGTTGAGACCAGCGCCAAGCCAGTATTGGAGTCGCGGCTGCTGCTGCAATACAGGCTGTCATCAGTTTGCGATGATACTCTTGTGGATTTAATAGTTAAAGATGTGAAAGATGAATGGCAACCGATTCATGAAATCGCCAGGCGCGGAGTGGTGCTATGAACGATAGTGAACTGTTGATGCTAAAAAAGAACTTTTCAGCTTGTTCGGAAAGATTGGGAAGTTTGATATTTTCGATGGAAAAAATGGCTTACCTTTTTCCGCTATCTTTGGATAAGCTGGGCGATATTACGGACGAGCAAAAGGAATCCATTGATGCCTATGTATTTCGATACACGCAATGCTTATCAATGATGCAGGATCACATTTTTAAAGGCATCGCAATAGCAGAACAGGAAGACTTAAGCGATAAGTCCAATCGTGATAAATCTTTGCTAATGGAAAAATTCGGAGCAATCGAGTCCGCTGATTCATTCGGTAGCGCGACCGTCCTGAGAAATAAATTTGCACACGTTTATCCAGAAGAAAGCAAGGCGCAGCTCGAAAAGCTTAATCTTCTCCCGGGAAAATCAGAGTTTGTTGTAGATGCATTCAATCATCTCGTTTTTTACGCAGTAAAAAAAGGACTCATTGAAGAAGATATTTTCAGCAGGTCTTTTGTAAACAAATGAGCGATAAGTTGAAATGCGCCTGACCAACCATCAGATTTTGGCTATACGCCAGCTCGCCAACCAAGTGGCGGGAGACAAATCACGTGTGCGGGTGTTCGGGTCCAGACTTGATGATACGGCACAAGGGGGAGATGTTGACCTTATGCTTGAGCTACCGGAATCTGTGGACAATCCCGCGCTCATGTCCGCGCAAATGTCTGATCTAGTGTCGCGCGCCATGCACGGACGCAAAGTGGATGTATTGCTTAGCGCGCCCAATCTCATGCGTCTGCCTATCCACGATATCGCATTCAAGGAAGGTCAATTGCTATAACAGTGAAACGCAAAGTTGTGCTACGTCTGCAATTTTTGGTGCGGGTCGTGCGTAAAGAATGCCGGCACCTTAACAGCACAGATCTACGCCTGTTCGGAACGTCTCCGTTTACTGTAGAACAAGCAAATCTGCTCGAAGAAAATCCCGCTCTGGCAGAGCGGGTGGAAGCTTTTGTGGGTAGGTTTGGCCGCCTGCAAGATACCGTGGGTGACAAATTATTACCCTTGCTTTTGGATGCGCTGGGCGAAAAAAATCCGCTGCCATTGATAAATTTGACCGGGCCGAGCGCTTGGAACTGATCGAATCTACCGACCAATGGATGACTATGCGCAACCTTATAAATCAGATGATTCACGAATATGTCGAAGGTACGGTTGTACTTACCAGTGCCCTGCAAACCGGCCATGCTTTTGTACCTGCGCCCATAGGCGCGGCCAACAAAATGATTGCTGAAATCGAGCGGCTGGGCTGTGTGTAACGCCACGTCACGCAGTAGAATCTTTTGTGTTCGTTTCTGGGCTGCCTTGCAAAAATGCTCTGTTTGCTGTTGATGTTGCAGTGCACTTCTAATGCGGTAGGGGAGAAATAATGAGGAGAGGTGAATGAATATATTGGCTATTGGCGCACATTTTGACGATGTGGAACTTGGTTGCGGCGGCGCTTTGGCGCGCCACGCCCGACAGGGGGATAACGTTTATGTGTTTGTCGCTACTATCTCGGGTTTTGCCAATCAGTACAATCAGGAGGTGCGTTCGAATGAAACGGCGCTTGCCGAGGCGCGCAATGCGATGGAAATCCTTGGTGTGAAAGAGTTGTTTTGCGGCAATTTCAAGACGCTCGAAGTCGAGTTCGTGGATGTGCTGAACATCGAAATTCTTAAAATCATGCGGGAAAAGAAGATTGATCAGGTTTATGCGCATTGGACGGGAGACATCCATCACGATCATCAGGCTGTGGCCAAGGCATCTTTGCACAGTTGCCGCCATGTTCCAAGATTACTGATGTATCGCAGCAACTGGTATCACTCTACGCTGGAGTTTCGGGGTAATTTTTATGTGGACATCACGCAGAGCTGGGAAATCAAAGAACGGGCGATTCGTGCTCACGCCACAGAAATGGATCGCACTGGTGAAAAATGGATCAGTTTTTTTAAGAACGAGGCGGAGAATGCCGGACAACGGATTGGTGTACCTATGGCTGAAGTCTTTGAGTTGGTTAAGTTCCTTAACTAAGGGCAAGGGTTGTTATGCTCATATCAAATATAAAGTTCGATAAGGCCGAGAAGATAAAGTGGCGGTATTTTACCCAGACAGGTTTCTGCATTACTCATTAAGTCAGCATGAAGCCTACGCATTGCTGAACTACATACCCGGGTACATACTCGAACAATTTGCGAAGGGTTGTCGAAATCTCTGGCAGGGTTTTTTACGCGTAATTTAACCGTTTTTTAAACGGCGTTGCCTTGGCTGAGTGAGGGGCGAGAGTTTGATATTTTTTAATGAGTTATTGTTTAATCAATCGCAATAGGGGACAAAATTGGAAAGATCAGTTGATTTGGAAGCATATTGGGACAGGCTCAAAGAAATTGAGATAGATACTTCATGGCGTAATAACCTTTCGCAAGAATACAAACATTACAGGGAGGGCTTTGAAAAGGCTCAGCGCCGTGAGTTCGTGGCGGATTTCCCCATGTCACTGGAGATCGAGTCATCATACTATTGCAATTTAAAGTGCCCTTTTTGCCCGAGGACAGTCAGCTCAAATGAGAAACAGGATCTTCATATGAATCCGGAGTGTTGGAAGCGGACTTTAGCCGAGTGCAGAGAACATAAAACTTACGCGATGCAAATGGCCCATGAGGCTGAGTCTTTGATGAATCCGAAGATTTTTGAAATGATTTCACAGGCGCGCGAGGCCGGGATAATTGAAATTGGGCTTCACACGAACGCCAATCTTCTGCTGCCGAAGGTTTCAGAGAAATTGATTGACGCAGGTCTGACCAAAATCAACTTTTCGCTCGATGCCGCGACAAGTGACACTTACAGCAAGGTTCGTGTAGGCGGAAATTATGAAAAAACCATTAACAATATTCATACCTTCCTGAAGATTAAAATGGAAAGGAACGCGGAATATTTGCGTACACGGGTCAGCTTTGTCGAGCAAGAAGATAATATTGACGAGAAGGGGGCTTTCTATGAGATGTGGAAAGATACCCCTGGGTTGAATTTTATTGCATTTCAGGAAATGATCGATTTTGGTCCGTTTGAGTATCCAGATAGCGATTGGGACAAACCCGGATCAGAGATGGCGGCCAAGTACGCTAAAGAAAAGTCGTTTCATTGCAGCCATCCATGGGAAATGCCAATAATTGACGTAGAGGGCAACGTCAATCCATGTGGCGCACCGGTTCGTTCGCACACCCGGTCATTCTCTCTAGGTAACTTGCTGAAGGGTGACACCATAAGCTCTTGTTGGAATGGGGATAAAATGCAGCAGGTGCGTAGCCTCCATAATCGTGGTGAATGGTACAAAAACAACATGTGCCGAGTCTGTGTTAAGTCGCTGCGTCAGTCCCATGAAGATTTGGTTGATGTCGAAAATAAGCTCGATGTGAATGCGGAAAAATGATTCTTAAATCGCTTGGCAGTAATGGCCCGTTAGTTTCTGAAATTGGGATCGGGACTTCACAAATTGGAAACGTTCAAGGTTACCGCCTTAATGGGAAGGAATTGACCCGCAAGGAATCGTTGGAAATTATTGAAAGTGCAATAACAGATGGCGTTGCCCTGTTCGATACTTCCGACGGCTACGGTGCGGCTGAATGCTTGTTGGGCGAGCTGCCTCGCGAAATTAAAGATAACTTAACCATCATCACTAAGTCAGGGTTGTGTGATGACGGCACCCGAAATTTTTCAGAAGAATATCTTCGAAGTCGGCTTGAGCGATCCATGAAGCGGTTAGGTGTCGAGATGATAGACGTTTTTCAGTTAAACAAGCCATCCGCTGCTGAGTTGCGTGATGGTTCATTGTTTGATTTGCTGGAACGATGGAAGCGAGAGGGTTTGATTCTGCAAGCTGGTCTTATTGTTGGAGAGGCCGATGCAGGGGAGTTGGCGATTGTCTCTGGAAAAGTTGATTGCTTACAGATTTTTTATAATTTGATCCATCAGGATCAACATTTTTTGATAGAAAAAGCTGCTGCAGCCGGGTTGGGTGTGTTAATCCGATCACCACTTAATAGCGGGTTGCTCAGTGGGGCATATCAGTCCAACACAAAGTTCTCGGCAAATGATCGGCGATCCTTGTTTTTTGTGGGCGAGTCTTTTCGGGAACGGCTTGCTACTCTGGATAACATACTGGCTGAATTATGTATTACCCACACGGGGCTAATTGAGTTCGCGATGCGTTATTTGTTATCAAACAAAAATATTACAAGCATACTTCCAGGGCCGTCTTCTCTATTACAGCTGCATCGTTATACTGCCTGTGCTTCATTGTCGCGTATGTCTCTCGGCGAAATGGACCGGGTTAATGCGATTGTAAATCGCCACATGTCGTCGATATCCCAAGATTTTCAGTTTCTAGGGAAAGTTCCTCAGACGAATCTAGAATAAGATAACAGAGAATTTGAGTATTCGCGATCAAGCGCCGAGGGTGTCGCTATTATGTTCGCCGAGCGTTGCGGGAGCGGCTATATACTAAATTTTGGCATATCACAGATGGTGGATCGTTATAACAAAATGAAAAACTTTTCAGATTATTAAACACGACGACTTAAATAATGTCGCATAATTAGTTTATAATATCGCTGTTTCCATTTGAGGGAGGCAACGATGCGTAAATTGCAAATTGAGAATGCGGTAGAGATGCGCTTGGCAATTCA
>CAIZNF010000118.1 GCA_903934275.1 uncultured Nitrosomonadales bacterium | reverse complement strand
GTGCTAATGAATTCGCACCTACAAATGGTTCACCCAACATGGAGAACAACATGAACACCACATCGGCAGTAACAGACAACGAAGCCAAACTGAAGGAAGCCCTCGCGCAATCGCAACAGCGAGAGCTTGAATTTTCTGCGCTGCTGGAAGCTTCGCACACCATCCTCGAATACCGCGATTTTCCGCAGGCGGCGCGGAGGATTTTCGATTCATGCAAAAACCTGACCGGCGCCACCGCCGGATATGTCGCGCTGTTGAATGAAAATGGGGATGAGAATCTGGTGCTGTTTCTGGATGCAGGGGGACGCACCTGCACCGTTGACCCCGACCTGCCCATGCCCGTCAGGGGGCTCAGGGGAGAAGCCTATGGCGCGCCCAAAACGGTGTTTGAAAACAGCTTCATGTCCAGCGCATGGATAAAATTTATGCCCGAAGGCCATGTGCGTCTGGATAATGTTTTGTTCGCCCCGCTGCTAGTCGGTGGCAAGGCAGTCGGGGTGATGGGCATAGCCAACAAACCCGGTGGCTTTACCGAAAGGGATGCCCGCATAGCCACCGCCTTTGGCGATATCGCCGCCCTCTCCCTCAGCAACAACTGGACGCTGGATGAGCTTGCCAAGAGCGAGGCAGAGGTCAAAAAACTTAATGTGGAGCTTGGCATCCATACCGCCGAGGTTGAAGAAGCCAACAAGGAGCTGGAAGCTTTCGCCTATACGGTGTCGCACGACCTGCGCGCGCCGTTGCGCGCCATAGACGGATTCACCCAGAGCCTGCTGGATGGTTACACCGACAAGCTGGATGAGGAAGGTAAACGGCTTCTCGATGTGGTGTGCGACAACACCCATAAAATGGGGCAATTGATCAGCGATATCCTCGCGTTTTCCCGCGCGGGGCGGCAGGAAATGTCAGTAGCGGAAGTTGACATGGAAAATCTGGCGGCCGTTGCGCTGGATGGGCTGCAACAGGCCACCGCCGGGCGTGACCTCGCGGTCGATATAAAATCGCTTCCTCCCGCCCGTGGCGATTTTTCCATGCTGCAACAGGTGTGGATCAACCTGCTCGCCAACGCCATCAAATTCACACGGGCAAAACCGGCAGCGCGCATCGAAGTGGGCGGCGCAACCGATGGAGCTGAGCTTGTATACTACGCGAAGGACAACGGTGCTGGCTTCGACATGCAGTACATGGATAAATTGTTCGGCGTGTTCCAGCGTTTGCACCGGGCCGATGAATTTGATGGAACCGGCATCGGGCTGGCCATCGTCAAACGCATCATCGCCAAGCATGGCGGGCGGGTGTGGGCGGAAGGCAAGGTTGGTGAAGGCGCGACGATTTATTTTGCGTTGCCCAGTGGAAAAAATAATATGGCGTAGGGACTGATAGAAACGCTGACAGTTTTGTAGGTGCGAATTTATTCGCACGAACAATAAATTATGTGCGAATAAATTCGCACCTACAAAAGGCTTATCCAAGGACACAACGATTTTATTTTGCTTTACCAACAAGGGAGAAAAATCATGAATGATGCGATAAGAGAAGTGGAAATCCTGCTGGTGGAAGACAATCCGAGCGATGCGGAGCTGGCGATCAGGACGCTGAAGAAAAGCAATCTGGCCAACAAGCTGCTGTGGGTGAAAGACGGTGCGGAGGCACTGGATTTCATCTTTGCCACGGGGGCATATTCTTCACGCAACGTGGTGAACGGTCCCAAAGTAATCCTGCTGGATTTGCGTCTGCCCAAGGTGGACGGGATGGAAGTGCTGCGCCGAATCAAGGGCGATAAGCGCACAGAGTGCATTCCCGTAGTGGTGCTGACTTCGTCCAAGGAAGACCGCGATGTTGTGGAGAGTTATAAACTTGGTGTCAACAGCTTTATCAGCAAACCGGTAGGATTTGAAGAATTTGCCAAAACGGTGTCCGAGCTCGGATTTTATTGGCTGTTGGTGAATCAGCCGCCGGTGTGATGTTGGTTATGCCTCATCCCCGATGATCGTTCCCACGCTCTGCGTGTGAATGTGTACTTACCGCTCAGTGCGTAGGTTGGGCTCTGCCCGACATGGTGGGCAGAGCCCACCCTACCAATGCAGCTTCGCCCGCTGGCATAAGTTCCAGATAGCGTGCAACACTACGCTAGACGGGGCAATTCTTTGTTTAATCTGCGGAAATCTGCGTAATCTGCGGACAAGT
>CAIZNF010000117.1 GCA_903934275.1 uncultured Nitrosomonadales bacterium | reverse complement strand
GGGTACATGCCAAAAATTCAGGGAGTAAGTTTTTAAAAAACAGGGGTTTTCTGACAGGCACTATCTATCAACACTACGGACACCCAAGATGAAAATCCTGTTCATATCCGATGTCTATTTTCCGCGCATCAACGGCGTTTCGACTTCCATAGAAACTTTCCGGCACGAACTGCGCGAACTCGGCCACACGGTACACTTGATCGCGCCGGATTACGCCGGCTCCAGTTCCGATGAAAGCGACATCATGCGGGTGCCGTCACGCCAACTGCCATTCGATCCGGAAGACCGGCTGATGAAATTCAACTGGGCGATGACGCATCTCAAAAAGCTGCGCAGCGAGCATTACGACATCATTCACATCCAGACACCATTCGTGGCGCACTACCTCGGCATCAAACTGTCCCGTTTGCTGGATATTCCCTGCATAGAAACTTATCACACATTTTTTGAGGAATATCTTCACCACTACATCCCGTTTGTGCCCAGGGCGATAATGGGAGCGGTAGCCAGACGATTTTCCCGCCACCAGGGCAATAGCCTGGATGGCATGGTGGTTCCATCGCGCCCGATGATGGAGGTGTTGCGCAACTATGGTGTGACGACCCATGCTGAAGTCATCCCGACCGGGCTCGAACCGGAAAGCTTCGTGCCGGGTAATGGCGACGATTTCCGCAGGAAATACGGCATTGCGCCGGACCGCCAAATGCTGCTTTTCGTCGGGCGCGTGGCGCATGAAAAGAATATAGGATTCCTGCTGAAAGTGGTCGAACGTGTCAGGAAGGACATCCCCGAAGTGCTGCTACTGATCGCAGGCGCAGGCCCGGCGCGTGAAGGGCTGGAGCATGAAACGAAAAAACTGTGTCTGTCCGGCAACGTCATGTTTATCGGCTACCTTGACCGTCATACCGAACTCAATAGCTGCTATCGGTCGGCAGATATTTTCTTATTCTCATCAAGAACGGAAACCCAGGGGCTGGTTCTGCTGGAAGCAATGGCACAGGGTGTGCCGGTGGTATCTATTGCCGAAATGGGCACCAAGGATGTGTTGCGCGAAGGCGCAGGTGTCTGGATCGCCAAGGATGAACTGGAAGACTTCTCCGACAAGGTCATCAAGATGCTGAGGGATGACTATGCCCGCATCCAACTCGGGGAAGCGGGACGCATTTATGCGCATGAATGGTCGGCTGGCAAGCTGGCTGAACGTATGCTGGCTTTCTACAAATATGTAATCGAAACTCACAGGTTATGAGCTGCTCAGCGCGGCTTATGCGATCAACTCTCACGCATGTCTGAAAAAATAATAACCGGCGATCAGGAAGTATTGTCTCAGGTGAACAAACTTCTCCAGAAATATAAACTGGTGGAGAAAGTAGTTCAACGAGAGGCAATGCAGCGCCATGATCTGGTGGAAACCCTGGCGCACAAGCAGAACCTGTCCGAACTGCAAGCACTGCTGGATCGGCTCGGCGCACAATCCGTGGCCAATATCCTCGAAGCACAGCCGGACGAATATCGCAAGATCATCTGGGGACTGACACGGGATGAACGTAAAGAGGCAATTCTGCTGGCGTTATCCGATGCGGTGAGGGTCGACCTGGTGGCAGACATCAAGCCATCAGACCTGGACAACAGATTTCGCGTGTTTGACCTTCATGAAGGCCGCTTGCGTCAAATCCCGGTAACCAGCCGCGAAGACTTGGCTAAGGCAAAACCTATCTGGATCGACATGGTCGTGCCGGAGGATACGCAGGCAGCCCTGATCAAGGAAATATTCAGTGTGCAGTTACCCGATCCGAATGAGTTGACCGATTTAAACACCAGCGCACGGTTCTACGAGGAAGAGAATGGCGAGGTGCATTTGCACTCCAATTTCCTGCTTGATCGCGACAATGATTCACGCAATGTGCCGGTGGCCTTTATTTTGCATAATGGGATACTGTTCTCGGTGAGGAACGATGAGTTGCCGGTATTTCGCTTGCAGCGTTTGCGGGCAAAGGCGCAGTCTGTCTATGTATCCGATGCAAAAGATGTGCTGCTTGACCTGTTTGCCGCCGATGTCGAGTACTCCGCCAATGCCCTGGAAGACGTGTACGCCGAACTGGCTGAAATTGGCAGGCAGGTATACCGGTCGCACATCAGCGATGATGAGGCCGCCGTGATTCTCTCCGAAATCTCCGGGGAAGAAGATCTGAATGGCCGCGTGCGCGGGAATGTGCTGGATACCCGGCGCGCATTGTCGTTCATGCTGCGAGCCAAACTCTTATCGGCGGCGCAGCATGAGGATGTGCGGGAAATTTTGCGCGACATCGAATCTCTCGATGGACACACCACGTTCCTGTTTACCAAAATCAACTTTCTGATGGATGCCACAGGCAATTCGATCAATATCAACCAGAACAAGGATATCAAACGGTTAACCGTGCTCAGTGTAGTCTTTATGCCGCTCAATGTGATAGCCGGCATCGGCGGCATGTCCGAATATTCGATGATGACGCAGGGGATGCCCTGGCCCATCGCTTATGGTTTTTTTACCAGCGGATTGATTTCCATCGGCTGGCTCACTTTCGTCGGGCTGCGCTTCTTTGAGAGATACAAAATCAGACAGGCTCGTGCAGCAAGATACCCTGCGCGCGAGCCGCGCAGATAACGGGATTATCTCTGCCAGACAGGCTCTTGTTGGCTCTGGTAGAGTGCCGATAACCATGTGTGATTCGACGGGCTGATCTTGCAGATTACGGCAGATCGTCATCGCTGCCACTACGTCAAGGCCAAAGTACGCTTACATCACTGCGCCGATGGCAATCCTAAAAACTTGCGACACCATCTGTTAACCATGATTTACATTATGTAATCTATGGTTTACACTTGCGCCATGAAGAAACTTGAAAAAACCGACGAATACCATGACTGGTTTAACTGCTTGTCTGACAGTCTGGTAAAAGCGCGAATTCAAGTACGGATTGACCGTTTGCAGGATGGCAACGCTGGCGATGTTGCCCCGGTTGGCGAAGGCGTGAGCGAGTTGCGGCTGCACTTTGGCAGTGGCTGGCGCGTGTACTACACCGAACGAAACGGCGAAATCATCATTTTGCTGGCAGGCGGCAATAAAAGCACTCAGGCTAAAGACATTAAATTGGCGCTGATACTGGCGCGCAACCTTTAGGAGACGATCATGACAAAAACCAAGACCACACCTTACGATTCCGCCAGCTACCTGAAGACCGAAGAAGATATGGCACTGTACCTTGAATCCTGCTTTGAAGAGGCGGGGGATGACCCCGCGTTTATCACCAAGGCATTGGGCATCATCGCCCGCTCGCGTGGCATGACACAGCTTG
>CAIZNF010000116.1 GCA_903934275.1 uncultured Nitrosomonadales bacterium | reverse complement strand
GTATCCGGCGGGATAAATCTGCGGCGCAACGATGCGGAGTACGAATGCCAACATCATGATCCATAGAACCAGCTTATCGAATGCATCAAAAACCACCTTCCTGCCCGTATGTCCCTTCGATATTCTGACCAGCATTCCTGGAATAATCATGCCCATCACGCCGAAGGTGAAAACATGGGTAGACAGGGACGCAGCCCATTCCGGGTGGGCGATATGCCTGATAAACTCAATCAGCAATTGCGCGACAAGCGCGAGGTAGCCCAGATATATGATCCCGATATCGAGCCGCTGCATGGCCAAATTGGGTTTCCAAAAAAAGAAGCGGCCTGCCAGCAATAGCGCGAGCAACAGCGCGATCCAGCCCGATAACTGCACTGGCATCAGGCCTTCAAATACCAGCATCAGTCCGAGAATCTTGATTGCGTTGTTCAACACCGGATTACTCAGGATCGGGACCTGAAACCCGGCCTTCATAAACTGCGCGAGCGTCCGCTCCAGCATCACCAGAAACGCCATCCGAAACAGCCCCAGCGCCATGCTCCAGCCGACCTGCGCGTATTCCGCGCTGAGCATCATATTCTTCGCCACCAGAAAAACCGGAAGTATCACCAGGAAAAAAATATTGTCGTTGCGGTAAGCATCGTCTTTGCGGTTGCGAATCAGCGTCCACAACAACATCGCGACAATTGATCCCAGGAACAGATTATTTGAAAACCTGAACAAGAATGTCGGCCAGCTTCCGCCAAACCACATACCGATCCGTTCAAATAGCCATGCGGCAGAGAGAAACATCAGTGAGTAGCCGTGATAACCGCGCACCTTCACCCAGTTCTTGGTCGATGTCAGCAGAAAGCCACCGAGAACAGCCCAGCCGAAACCGAAGAACATCTCGTGGGCATGCCACTGCACCATGGAAAACGGCATTGCGGGCATCGGAATATCACCCGAAAAAAACAAAGCCCACAGGACCGGCAAGCTTAATCCAGACAAGCACGCTAATCCGAAAAACGGACGAAAACCCATCAACCAGAGCGGATGCGCAGATAGCTTCATGTTGCGCTCCTGCCGCTGGTTTGCGCGAGCAAAAATTCTGTGCGCAGATTAGGCTTCAGCCCGACATATCGGACTGAAACCCGGCCTACAGATAATTGGCAATCTGGGATTAAACCGTATGACCGACATATATATTTTAAAATTGACAATAACATCCGATCTTTTTCCTTTTACTGAACTTACCAACCAAAATAGCTTATTAACAAAAAATGATTCATTTTCGCCCCTCACACCTTCACCCACCAATTCAACACTACTTAACCTCCTCCACCTTAATCAGCACGCTACGCTGTTCGCGCGACTGCGAGGCGCTACGTGTGGAAATAGCCGCATCGTTGCTGCTTTTTTGCTGCCCCAACCCTCCCACTTCAAGCCATTCGCCCAAACGGCCCGATATAACACTGGAAGTCTGCTGGACACGCATGGTCGGCTGGTCTCCGCCGCCCGGCGCGAGTGAGTCGTTCTGCGCGCTGATTTCCAATGTCACCCTGTCGCCATTGACACGCGGCAACACATAAAACCCGCTGCCCACTTCCTGATATCGCGTGCTGTCGATCACGCGAGTTCCCCACTGATTTTGTATCACCTGTCGCTGTGGAACAGCAACGGATTGTCCGCTATGCACCAGTGCGCGACTACCTTCCAGCACTTGCAGCTTCTGCGTTTTACGATCGTCTTCAAGTGAACGGGTGCTGATCACATGCGCCTTCAGTCTGTCTCGCCCTTGTCCCGCGTCAACATTCAGCCCGCTGTTGTTGCCGCCACCCGACACGGTAATTCGTGCCTCGCGGCTCAGCCCTGCACTGCCGGATATTTCAGTCAGCCGTGCGACAGTTTCGCTGTCCACATTCTGCATAACGGTAATTTGCAAGTTGCGCAGCGCAATATCCAGGCTCTCCAGCAACTTTTTGATTTGCGCCAGATTGTACGTTGAGGTGCGCAATATGAGCTGATAGTTCATACCGCTGGCAACATCCCCCTTATCCAGCAATGGCCGTATGACGGGCAGCAATTCCTCCGCGCTGCGATGTTTGAGCGCAATGACCTCCAGCTCCGCCCAAACGGGTGCGGAGAACAACAACAGCATGAGGCTCGCGAAAATATTTTTCATGAAGAACATCTCTTTTTAAAGTGATTCCTAAACCGGACGAGCCGGAACCAAAAATGAAAGTCGTCTTACCGTAGGTTGGGCAAAGCGTAGCGTGCCCAACATAAAATCCGAAAAACTTTTGGCCGGGCATCCGAATAGCATCTTCGTTCGTTGGGCACGCTACGCTTTGCCCAACC
>CAIZNF010000115.1 GCA_903934275.1 uncultured Nitrosomonadales bacterium | reverse complement strand
TTCCTTCCAGCAACAAAAATCAAGAGTTGTGGGGTACATGCCAAAAATTCAGGGAGTAAGTTTTTAAAAAACAGGGGTTTTCTGACAGGCACTAAATAGTGCAGCCGCTTCAATGTGCATCTGTGCAATAACAGCCTTTGCTGCACTTACCGCTTCACCAAATGGAGCACGCATCCATCCTTCCGTGCTGAATATCAGAACGTCACCTGTTTCAGCTATAAACAATAGCCGTCCACGATTTGCTGCTGCATATAGGCGCGCATTGCGAATATCTTTCGCGTCTTGTAACGAACGTGGGTCAACCCAACCATTTGCATTTGCGTGATGAAAGAGCGTGCCGGGTGTGATGCCACCATTGGGTTTGATGGAGTTCCACAGCTTGTCGAATTCCTGTTCATCGTAAGAGGATGCAAGTATATTTTGCAGCTCACCTTGGCTCCAGCTCTTAGCTAATTGTTCGGAGCAAGACCAACCCAGCGCGTACAAGGCAAAACAAATATCGCGCCACAACGGGTAGTCGCAATCTGGGTTTAATACTGCCAGCGCCGATTTAAAACGAGCAATGTTTTCGGTTGTTTCAGGGTCATTGGATGCTGGATAGGCATTCTTTGTTTTGCTCGCTGGTGGATTTTTAGCAGCACAATATTTTGCAAATGCTGCTTCGATGATCTGGCTGAACTGCGCGAACGCAATAGGGGCAGCGTCGATCTTCAATGTAACTTCATTACCCCCGCGATCAGGTTTCCAATTATGCGTGCCTACAGGGCGAAGAACACTGGCGATATCCGAGGTTCTGGAATCATCTGCCAGTAATCTAATCTCAGGACGCTGGGCTAGCATTTTGAGCTTGTCAGCAATAGGTTTCCAATTATCCTTAGTGATCGTTTCTTTCAAAGGCCAGTAGCAGTGCAGTCCGCCGCCGCTTAATACAACCACTGACAAAGGTAGGCCGACTGCTTCAGTGAAATTTTGCAATGCTAGCTCGGCCTCTTCGGTGGTGACATAACCTTTTCCTTTGGCAGCTTTATCAGCACCGCAATCAATATCAAACCAGAATGATTTAGCCCAGCCAGCATTCTCTGCGGTGCGGTACTGGGTTTTGCCCTTCTCATTAACGTAGCTTTCTTGCTTGAATGAGGCGCAGGCGAAATACGCATCTTGCTTTGTCTTATCAAGTCTGGTGGCTATTACGACCATCTCATCAATAGTGCGGCATGGGTAGTGCTTAAAGCCCCTACCGTATGGGTACTTTGTAGCGATGAAATAGATGCCGGTATCAGGCAGAATCAGCGAGAAAAAGTTTTTCATCACTCGTCTCCATTAATCAAGGCGCGGATGGAAGCAACAGGCCATGCAAGCCGACTATTTATTCTGATCGGGCGGATTGGGCCGTTCTCGAGGCATGCCCACGCACGTAATGTTTGTGGTTTTCGGTTCAAGTGAAATGCCGCAGCATCGGTGGGGATCGCTGTGCGAGTTTCTTGCTCCAGCGGATGGAATACCGGCAATTTATGCACGGCTGGTGTAGTGGGTGTTGCTAATAATTGATTTGCGGCAGTTCTCATTTGGCACCTCGTTTTGTTGTTGAGGTGCGTATTCAATGCCATAAAAAAACCCGCAATTCATAGCGGGTCTAGTGTCTGCCTATTGGGTCTAGTGTCTGCCTACTGGCGACTTTTATTCCAAGTATTAAGCGCCTTTTTACAGGCATCAAGGTCAAACAAAACCTGCTTCATATTGGCTGTAGTCCACATTACACCTTTTTTTGCTTTGTCTGATCGAATCAAAATTTCCGGAACTGTTCCACTGTCGGCCCAAGTTTGCAGTAAACTCATAACGTCTTTGGCCGATGCTGCTCGTTTTGTCTCACACTCAATTTGCCATGCTGCTTTGGTTGCTATTATTCGAGATGCAACTCTAGGCTTTTTACCGGGCAACACCGCTTCACTCTTGTTCTCTTGTGCGACTTGACAATTTGTGACGGGCGCGGTTTTTATCTCACCCTGAACAGTGTGAGCGAGCCACTCGCTTGGTACCTCATGCATAAGGTTTTGCCAGAGTGCTCCCTTTCGAAAGTTGTCATCTGTAGCGATAATCTTACCCGCAAGAAATCGACACAGGTTTTCTCCGTTAAGAAGATAGTTCAAACCGCATTCCCCCACCAAGCCGGTAACGCTGTTTTTTACATCCATTGTTCTAAGGTGAGATATAAGCAATTCTTTTTCGGAGAGACCAATTTTCATACAGGTATGTTCATTGAATACGGCGATTTCACCTAACTCTATACCGTCCGCTAGTAGTGATTGGGCTGAGGCTAATGCGGAATTGTTTTTCCTAATAATTTGCGCAGCATCATGGACATCCTCATTGATATAAGTGCCATCAACCGCCCACCTGAGCACTGTGTATAAGTAAATCAAGCTGGGGTGGTTATCCCCCCGTCTGAAACTACCCCTGTCGTCTACAGTCCAGATGTTGAGTGTATTATTGATAATCTCTGGCTCATCGGCTTGGTGCACGCTGGATTGGTGGTCTTGTTTGACAGGCAATAATTTTTTTGTTTTTTTCATATGCACCCTTCATCATGCCACCCTAAAATAGAAACCACCCCCGTCAGGCCGGTGAAGGTGTCCGGCTTTTCGCTCCGTCGAGCTATGCAGGAGTTTAACTCGCTTATCGGTGAACTGATAATTTCAAGCCCGCAGCGCCTAACACCGCCAGCAAGGTTTTTATTGTCGGGTTGCCCTTCATGGACAATGCCCGGTAAAGGCTTTCCCTTGGGATTCCAGCACGTTCGGCCACGGCGGTCATGCCTTGCGCTTCGGCGATATGGCGCAGTGCGGCCAGCAGGGCTTCGCGGCCTCCGGGCTGGTTGACTTCATCCAGGGCGGCGGAAAGGTATTCATCTGCAAAGGCCGGGTCTTCGTGCAGCAGTTCAACCACTGCGTCATCGGTGGGTCTAATTAGTTTCCTGCTCATAATGTGTTTGCGCAGTAAAACTCTTAAGCCGCTATCAAGTGGGCGCGTTGCACTTTCGGCATACCTGCCTTGCGCACTTGCCAAAGGTCATATTCAGCTTGTTGTGCAATCCACGCATCAGCATGACCGCCATTCTCTAAACCCAACCAACCTTCGAGGCGCAGCGCCATTGATGGGGAAATTGCAGCGTGCTCGTTCAACACGCGAGACAAGGCGGCACGGGTAACGCCCAACTGCTTGGCGGCATCGGTAACAGTCAGCCCCAGTGCTGGTAAGACGTCCTCTCTCAATGTTCCGCCGGGGTGGGGTGGGTTGTGCATTTTGGTCATGCTGCTAGCCTGTCAAGCGGCCTGATTTTCGGGCTTGGCTGTTGCTCGGCTTGCCATAGGTCAAACTGTGTTTGCATACCAAGCCAAACATCGGGGGAGGTGCTAAGCCATGCCGCAAGGCGCAAAGCCATCCCCGCCGTCACTCCGGCCTTGCCGTTTAGCACTTTGGAAAGCGTGACGCGGGAAATTTGTAATTCTTTTGCCGCATTCGTTACCGTCATACCTTCGGGCAACCATTCCCGCAATACTTCGCCGGGGTGCGCTGGGTTGTGCATTCTGCTCATGTTCATTCCTTTCAGTGGTAGTCCAGATAATCAACCAGTTCGGCATTTTCACCATCGAAGGTGAAGGCCATGCGCCAGTTTCCATTTACCGTCACAGCATAATGCCCGGCAAGGTTGCCAGTCAGGGGGTGCAATTTCCAGCCCGGCGCGTTCATATCATCCGGGCGTTTTGCACTGTCCAACGTGGTCAGCATCACCCGCAGCTTTCCGGCATGGTGCG
>CAIZNF010000114.1 GCA_903934275.1 uncultured Nitrosomonadales bacterium | reverse complement strand
ATTATGAGTAACGGCGTCAGCCGAATACGCCAAAGACCCCTTACTTTTCTTTGTGGCGTATACGCCAGGACGCCAGGCTGTTTTTTGACCAATTTCGACAAAATTGAGAGCGCCCAAAAAAATGATCCCCACCCCTAAATATGCCTTGAGCTGGTCGCTCCAAAACAAATAAAAGGAAAAAATATTATGCCCAACACGATACAAACCACTGCCAATATCTTCTCACCCCTTGAAAAACATCTGCAAGACAAGGATGTCTCCATCCTGACCGTGCGTGGCTATCTTTCTGATGTTCAGCAATTCGCGGGCTGGTTCGAGAAAAGCAATAGCGAGACTTTCAACCTGCCCGCCGTCACCCCAACCGACATCCGCGAGTATCGGCAGTTTCTGCAGGGGACTGAAAAACGGAAAGCCAGCACCGTCAATCGAAAACTGGCGGCGTTGGCTGCATTGATGCGCTGGGGAATACAAAGCGGACAGATCACAACCGACCCGACCGAAAACGTGAAGTCTGTTCAGCAATCGGTCTCAGCTCCGCGCTGGCTGGACAAGCATGAGCAGTTCGCCTTGCAGCGCGCCATCGAGAAGGACCAGCAGCTCGCACAGCTTCGTTATCCACGCCGCTGTGTGACCCGTCGTCGAGACGCCTCGCTGACACTATTCCTACTTCACACCGGCTTGCGCCTGAGTGAAGTCATCGCTCTCGAGTTGAGCGATGTACAGGTATCGGATCGAAAAGGAAATGTCTTGGTTCGAAGGGGGAAAGGAAACAAGCAGAGGAATGTCCCGCTCAATTCCGAAGCACGTAAGGCTATTCAGGATTGGTTGGCTGTTCGTCCACAAGTGAGCGATACGTTCATCTGGATCGCTGTGGAGGCCGCTGCGGACGATGGGATCAGCGGTCGCGCTGTTCAACGAATTCTGCATCGCTATGCACAGGATGCAGGATTATCTGAATTGACGCCGCATATCCTGCGACACACTTTCGCGAAAAATCTTGCGAACAATAACGTGGGCTTGGAAAAGATCGCCGCCCTGCTGGGACACTCCAGCTTGAATACCACCCGTATCTACGTCACCCCCGATGCGCGCGATCTGGAACGCGCCGTGGAACAACTTGAACAATAACCAAAAAGGAAAACATCATGCCACTTAAAACAATCGCCGCCGATTTTCCCTCGGCGGCTCGTCAATCAGACGCTGTAAAAGCGTCACCAGTCAAGAAAAATTATATCATGCCCCCTTCACAAAGCCCAATGAATTTGGATCAACTATTTGCCCAGGTTGATCTTGCTGATCTGACGGGACAAGCCGGAGCAAAGCTGCATCGCACTGGCAATACCCTGCGCGGCGCTTGTCCCTTGCACAAAGGGAACAACCAAACTGCCTTTAGCATTTACACAGATGACACTGGACGCCAACGCTGGCATTGCCATACAGGCTGCAATGCAGGCGGAGATGCGATCGACTTTGTGCGCCGCTGGATGAATCTGGATTTCATCGAGGCCGCAAACTATCTGGCCGATCAAGCTGGAATAAGTATGGAGAAGTTGGGGATCCATCCTCTGTCCGCGCAGGT
>CAIZNF010000113.1 GCA_903934275.1 uncultured Nitrosomonadales bacterium | reverse complement strand
TTCCTTCCAGCAACAAAAATCAAGAGTTGTGGGGTACATGCCAAAAATTCAGGGAGTAAGTTTTTAAAAAACAGGGGTTTTCTGACAGGCACTAATTAGTGATGACCAATCCGTCTTCGCTCACGTAAAAACCGGAGCCGATGGAGTTTTGTGATTGGCTACCCTTGAGTAAGGTTCTAACCTGCACCACCGAATTCTTGGCCGCGGCGAATACAGTCTGCGCACTCCTATCCAGGCCAATTGGTTCTGCACGCCCATCTAGGCCAATCAGTTCTGAATAGGCGGCAAAAGGGACAAAACACACCAGTAGCAGAATGGTTTGCCAAGTGCGCATTAAAAAATATTCTTTCAAATTTCCTCCACAATATAACTCTGACAAACAGGACGTGGTGCAGGGTACTTGGGCTAGGGAAATCTGTCGAGCCTGCCTTTACTTATTGTTACCTCAGTATCCTTATCAACTAGCGATTGCGAATGTTTCCTCACCCCTGTTCGCCCCACATTCAGACGAGAATGTACGACGTGCGTCATGTTAAAATACGCCGCGTATAACCAATAAAATTCAGGAAATCCGATGAGTCAGGCATCTTCAACATCATTACCTATTCCCTCCCGTTTGGTGATCGCTTCGCGTGAAAGCCCGCTGGCGATGTGGCAGGCCGAGCACATCCGGGACAGGCTGCGCGCGTTATATCCGCAGACCGAAGTCAGCATCCTCGGCATGACCACGCAGGGCGACCAGATTCTCGATGTGACGCTGTCGAAAATCGGCGGCAAGGGGCTGTTCGTGAAAGAGCTGGAAACCGCGCTGGAAGACGGGAGCGCCGACCTCGCCGTGCATTCGCTGAAGGATGTGCCGATGCACATGCCGGAAGGTTTCGTGCTGGCCGCCATCGGCGAACGCGAAGACCCGCACGATGCGTTTGTGTCGAATCAATATGAAAACTTGGCCGCATTGCCGACCGGCAGCGTAGTGGGCACCTCCAGCCTGCGCCGCGAGAGCCAGTTGCGCGCGCGCTTTCCCCATCTGAAAATCGAACCGTTGCGCGGCAACGTGCAGACCCGTTTGCGCAAGCTGGACGAAGGCCAGTATGCCGCCATCATTCTCGCCGCCGCCGGGCTGAAACGCCTCGGGCTGGGCGGGCGCATCCGCAACATTATTTCCAGCGAAGATAGCCTGCCCGCCGTTGGGCAGGGTGCGCTCGGCATCGAATGCCGCACCAGCAGCACCGAGGTGATCGCCCTGCTGCAACCGCTACACCATGCCGATACCGCCGCCTGTGTGCTGGCGGAACGCGCCATGAGCCGCGTGCTGGCGGGCAGTTGCCAGGTGCCGCTGGGCGGCTTTGCCGAAGTACAGAATGGCAAGTTGCGCATGCGCGGTTTCGTCGCCAGCCCGGACGGCATACGCTTGGTGCGCGCCGAATTGGACGGTGAGATTGCCGACCCCGAAGCGCTGGGCAAACGGGTTGCCAATGCCCTGCTGGCCCAGGGCGCGGGTGAAATTCTTGCCGCCCTGAATGGCTAACGGGCAGGCTAACTTCCCTCACGATCTCCCGATGGAAATTCCCTCTCCTCAATCCTCTCCCGCAAGCGGAAGAGGAAGCGAACGAGAAGGTCAATTGTTAATCCCTGCGGGCGAGGGGGCAAACGACTCGCTGCGCGAGTTTCACGTTAATCAGCCCCTTGTCGGGTTGAAAATTGCCGTCACGCGGCCGCGTGACCAGGCTGTATCTCTGGCGCGGCGCATCGAACAAGCGGGCGGTATCCCGCTGCTGTTTCCGCTGCTGGATATTGCGCCGGTACCGGATCAACAGGCGCTACGCGAACAACTTTCCCGCCTCATCCAATTTGACCTCGCCATATTTATCAGCCCAAATGCCGTGCAGTATGGCATGGCGGCGATTAGCGCTGCGGGCGGTTTGCCGCGTGCAACGCGCGTTGCCACGGTTGGCCAAGGCAGCGCAAAAGCGTTGCGCGATTTGGGTATCGCCAATGTCATCGCGCCCGCCGAGCAATTCGACAGCGAAGGCCTGCTGGCCTTGCCGGAGTTGCAAAATGTCACCGGATGGTGCGTGCTGATTTTGCGCGGTGACGGCGGGCGTGAACTGTTGGGCGATACGCTCAGGGCGCGTGGAGCGACGGTGGAATATGCCGCCTGCTACCGGCGCAGCAAGCCGCAGCAGGATATTGCCGCGTTGCTGTATGCCGCGCCGGATGCGCTAACGGTGACGAGCAGCGAGGCGCTGGATTATCTGTGGCAAATGCTGGGTGATGCGCGGCGCGATAGTTTATGCGATATACCGCTGTTCGTGCCGCATGAGCGTATTGCCGAGTTGGCGCAGCGGCAGGGCTGGCGGCAAGTGCAATTAACAGGTTCAGGGGACGATGGTTTATTATCAGCGCTGATTGCCTGGGTTTCGAAGCGGCAGCATTTGTAGGGCGGGTTCCACCCGCCATATTTGGATGATGCCGGGCGAAGCCCGACCTACGCAGGTCTCCTGAAAGGGCTGTGGCACGAGCAGCCTAATGGATAATCCGGGTTTATTAAGAGGCATTGAATGAACAATCAAACCACTCCCCCCGAAAACACCGAGCCAACCGCTCCGGTGACACCGCCGCGCAAAACCTCGCTGGCCGAGGTGTTCGCGCGCCTCAGCCTCACGCAACTGACGCTGGCGGTTCTGGTGGTGATCTTCCTGTGGCAATGGATTGACGGGCATCGCACCATCAGCGACATGCAGCAGCAGCTGGCGAAAAAAATCGCCGAGATGGATGGTGCCGGCAAAGCCAACCAGATGCTGTTGACGCAAAGCCAGGGCGAGGTGCGCGAGCTTTCCGCCAAAGTGGCTACGATGGAATCACGCTACGCCGAGGCGCAAAACCAGCGCGCCGCGCTGGAGGCTTTGTATAACGACCTGTCGGTGAGCCGCGACGAAACCGCGCTGGCGGAAGTCGAGCAAATGCTATTGATTGCAGGGCAGCAATTGCAATTATCGGCCAACGTAAAGGCCGCGCTGATCGCCATGCAGAGCGCCGATGCCCGCTTGCAGCGCATGGATCGTCCGGCATTCAACGGGCTGCGCAAGGCTATTGTGCAGGATATGGATAAGTTGCGCGCATTGCCCAGCGTGGACATTACCGGCATCAACCTTCAGCTGGATAATCTGATCGCCGTTGTGGACGAGCTGCCGCTGATTTATCAGCAACGCGTGGCAAAAAAGGATGTGGTAGCGCAAGCCGCTGCGCCAAAAGATGAAACGGTCTGGCAAAAATTACTGCGTGAAATCTGGCAGGACGTAAAGCATCTGGTGCGTATCGAAGATACCGGTAAAGCGGAAATCCCGCTGTTGCCGCCCAACCAGGAATTCTTCCTGCGCGAAAATCTCAAGCTGCGCCTGTTGTCGGCGCGCCTCGCATTGCTGTCGCGCGACGAGGATGGCTTCAGGCAGGAGCTGAAAACCGTACAGCTTTGGGTGGCGCATTATTTCGACGGGAAATCGAGTGAAGCCATACGGATGCTATCCAGCCTGAAGAAGATCGCGGCATCCCCTGTCAGCATCGAATTGCCGGATGTCAGCCCGAGCCTGCAAGCGGTGCGCAATTACCGCCTGACGCACGAACACGCGGCAGAGCGCAACCTTGCCAAAAAGACGGCGCGATGAAATACCTGCTCTGGATACTGCTATTGTTTGCCGCCGCTGTTGCGCTGGTGACGGCTTCGCATAATCCCGGTTACGCGCTGCTGGTATATCCACCGTACCGTATCGAGTTGTCGCTCACGCTGTTTATCACCCTGACCATACTCTCGTTTGCATTCGGTTATGGGTTGGTGCGTCTGATGATCGCGGCATTGCAACTGCCGGCGTATGTGCGGAAATTCCGCCTGGAACGCGCGCAGATCAAGGCGCGCGAATTGTTGGACGATGCGCTCGGTGCGTTCTTCGAAGGCCGTTATGCGGCAGCGGAAAAATCCGCAGCACGCGCGATGGAATTGGGCGACACCTCCGCTTTGCATCCCATTATCGCGGCGCGCTCGGCGCATGAATTGCGCGATTATGAAAAACGCGATGCCTATTTGTCCGCCGCCGAAGGCAAGTCGATGGGCGATGCCACCATGCGCCTGATGGCAACCACCAAATTCATGCTCGACCAGCGCGATCCGCGCGCCGCACTGAGTGCCTTGCAGGAGTTGCGTGACAGCGGGGTCAAAGGCCATTTGGGCGCACTGTCGCTGGAGCTGAAGGCGCAGCAACAGGCGGGCAATTGGGACGAGGTGTTGAGTGTGCTCGATCAGTTGGAGAAGCGCGCAGCAATCGATGTGACAGTGGCGGCGCAATTGCGCCAGCAAGCCTGGCTGGAAAAAATCCGTCAGCTGGATAGTTTGGCGGGGCTGGCCGATTGCCTTAAAAAAATTCCAGCCGATTTCAAGCGACGCAGCCAAATTGCCGCCGCTGCCGCGCGAGCGCTGATCCAATATGGCGGCAATCCGCTCGCGCAGCAATTGCTCTCGGAGAGCCTGAATGCACAATGGGACAGTGAGCTGGTCGCTCTGTACGGCGATTGCCAATCCGGCGATGTGGTGGTGCAAATAGAACAAGCGGAAAAGTGGCTCAATCAGCACAAGGACGATGCCGGGTTGCTGCTCGCACTCGGCAAGCTGTGCCTGCACCAGAAGTTATGGGGCAAAGCGCAAAACTATCTGGATGCCAGCATCAGCGTATCTCCCAGTCAGGCAGCCTACACCACGCTGGGGCAATTGGCGGAACGGCTGGGCAAACCCGATGAGGCGTTCAAGTATTATCAGCGGGCGATAGAGCTAAACAGTGTTTAGAAGCATCCAGATAGTCATGGCTGGTTGACAATTTTTTCGGTCAACACCTGCATCAAGTAGTCGCCATAGCCGCTCTTCAGCAAGGGTGCGGCCAATTTTTCCAGTTGCGCGGCATCGATGAATCCCTCGCGGTAAGCTATTTCTTCAGGACAGGCAATTTTTAATCCCTGGCGGTGTTCGATGGTCTGAATGAATTGGCTGGCATCGAGCAATGATTCATGAGTGCCGGTGTCCAGCCACGCGTAGCCGCGCCCCATCATTTCGACAGATAATTTTCCGCGCTCCAGGTAAATGCGATTGACATCGGTGATTTCCAACTCTCCGCGCGCGGAGGGTTTGAGGTTGGCGGCGATATCCACCACTGTATTGTCGTAAAAATAAAGGCCAGTGACGGCAAAATTTGATTTTGGCCGCGCTGGTTTCTCTTCAAGAGATATAGCGCGTCCGCTGTTATCGAACTCCACCACCCCGTAGCGCTCCGGGTCACGCACATGGTAGGCGAAAATCGACGCGCCCTGATCGCGCCTGGAAGCGCTCTGCAATTGCTGATGGAAAGAGTGACCGTAAAAAATGTTGTCGCCCAGTATCAGTGCGGAAGGGTGATGGCCGATAAATTTTCGCCCGATAATAAACGCCTGCGCCAAGCCGTCCGGTGAAGGTTGTACGGCATATTGCAAGTTCAGTCCCCATGAACTGCCGTCGCCCAGCAATTGCTCGAAACGCGGCGTGTCCTGCGGTGTGGAGATGATCAGTATCTCGCGTATCCCCGCCAGCATCAGTGTGGACAGCGGGTAGTAGATCATCGGCTTGTCGTAAATCGGCAGGAGCTGCTTGGACACCGCCAGCGTGACGGGGTGCAGGCGGGTGCCGGAGCCGCCTGCGAGAATAATACCTTTGCGTTGGGTCATGGTTGTTTGTCCAGAATTTCGGTGAGCATGCGTGCCACGCCATTCTGCCACAGGGGCAGGGTCAAGCCAAAGGCGCTTTGCAGCTTCGCAGTATTGAGGCGCGAGTTGAGCGGGCGCGGTGCGGGCAAGGGAAATGCGCTGCTGGGTACTGCCTGGATGGCATCGGGTGCGACTTTGAGCGGTATGCCAGCACGCCTTGCGCAATCAATAACGAAGCTGGCGTAGCCGTGCCATGAGGTCTCGCCCGCTGCAACCAGATGGTATAGGCCAGACAGTTCCGGTCGTGCTGCGCGTATGGCATGGGCGGTAACATCAGCCAACAGATCGGCCCCGGTGGGTGCGCCGATCTGGTCGTCGACGACGCTAAGGCTGTCGCGCTCCTGAGCCAGACGCAGCATGGTCTTGGCGAAGTTGTTGCCGCGCGTGCCATATACCCAACGGGTGCGAAAAATGAGATGCTGGCAACCGGATTGCCGGATCAGTTGTTCGCCTTCCAGTTTGGTCGTGCCATACACGCTGATCGGTGCAGTAGCGTCTGCTTCCTCCCAGGATTTATCGCCGCTGCCGTCAAACACGTAGTCGGTGGAATAATGGATCAGCCAGGCGTTGCCGCGTTTAGCTTCCTGCGCCAGCACACCGGGTGCCAGCGCGTTGATGGCACGGGCAAGCTCCGGCTCGCCCTCGGCCTTATCCACCGCTGTATGGGCGGCGGCATTGACGATCACGTCCGGCGCTACAGCACGGATCGTCCGTGAGAGTCCGTCAAAGTCGGTGAAGTCGCCGCATAGTTCCCGGCTGTCGGCATCCAACGCGACCAATTCGCCCAGCGGCGCAAGGCTGCGTTGCAGTTCCCACCCGACCTGACCGTTTTTGCCAAAAAGAAGTATCTTCATCGTGATGCCGCGATTTGCCCGCAAAACGGATTTATGGGGGTGTCCATCAACCGCGCTCCGCGTAGTTTTTCTCAACCCATTGCCGGTAGCTCCCAGACTGCACGTTGCTCACCCAACCCTGATTGTCCAGATACCACTGCACGGTTTTGCGGATGCCGGTCTCGAAGGTCTCGGCGGGTTTCCAGTCTAGTTCGCACTCGATCTTTCGCGCATCGATCGCATAGCGGCGGTCATGGCCGGGACGGTCGGTAACAAAGGTGATGAGGGAGCGGTAAGTGGGGGATGGG
>CAIZNF010000112.1 GCA_903934275.1 uncultured Nitrosomonadales bacterium | reverse complement strand
TGACGACCAGCCGCAAAGCCTTACAATCCCCATAGGTTCCGCTCTCCGAAGGTTTAGTCCAACAAGGTTTATCTGCCGCCAACACGGGATGCGGGTTAAACAAGTTTGGCTAGGGCGGCAGATAAACGCTATTCGTTGGCCGCTGCGTGACTTCGCAGAAACACCCCAAGCTGGATGAGCCTGAACCAAAAAGTGTCGCATAGGAGCTACCTCCAAGTCGCGATTTAACGGATCGCGGACTGGAGTCCGCTCCTGCGGTTGTTTGGCTTTGTACCAAAATTCTTGTTACGTTTTGACATCATTTGACTGATGTATTGGAGACTAAATGCGTGATCGAACAGCCAGTACGGCAGCTTTATGGGAGTGAACTGGATCAGAATGTTATACATTGGACAGGCGCTTGGCTGAAGCGGACAAGTTAGTTTGGCGGGATTTTACCGTTGCTCAAAATACCGGATTGCTCACTCCATCGATATCACGTCAATGTAAAGTGGTGATGGGTATCTGCGTATCACCATCCGGTCTCGATCTCATCTACCGCGACGACTACCTCATTGTGGTGAATAAACCCGCGGGTCTGCTTGCCGTGCCGGGGCGAGGGGCGGGCAAGCAGGACTGCGCGGCGAGTCGCGTGCAGGCCGAGTTTTCCGATGCGCTGGTCGTGCATCGCCTAGATATGGCGACTTCCGGTCTGCTGCTGTTTGCGCGCGGTGCAAAGATGCAGAGCCTTCTTTCGCGCATGTTCCGCGAACGCGCAGTTCAAAAACGCTATGTGGCGGTGGTAGCAGGGAAATTGGAATCGGCATATATTCAAAGACCCCCCTCCCCCCCTTACCAATCTTTCTCCAAAGAGCAAAGGGGCGAATACACACCCTCACTTTGGGATGAGGTTGAGGTAAAAAAAATGAGGGAAGGATGCTGGGATGAGATTGATTTACCGCTGGTTTGCGACTGGATAAACCGCCCACGACAAAAGGTTGACTATGAGTCGGGCAAGCCATCGCTTACGCGCTACCGCCCGCTCATGCACGACGTGAACGCCGATAGCAGCCGTGTGGAGCTGGAGCCGGTGACCGGACGCACTCACCAGTTGCGGGTGCATATGGCGGCTATCGGACATCCTATTCTTGGCGACGCGTTGTATGGGGGAGGGGCTGGCGGCAGGGCGGAGCGGTTGCTGCTGCATGCCAGCCTGTTGAGTTTTGCACATCCGCTCAGCGGGGGGCCGCTGTCCCTGGCATGTGATCCGCTGTTTTAGCGATTTGCATATCGCGCTGGCCGGTGCGATAAATCACGCCACGCCGGGTTATGCGCCCCTGAAATAGGGTTGGAATAATTTAGTGGGATGCTGCAAAATACAACCCGCTTCGGGTAAGCTGCATTGGGGCAACATTCAAATTACCGGACAGTCATCAGTCATGTCGCAACACACAGAAAAACTTGCTGTACTATTTGCCGATATTTGCGGTAGCACCGCGCTCTACGATAATCTCGGGGACAATATGGCACGCCGGTTGATAGCTCGTTGTATCGCTACAATGTCTGGCGAAATCTCCGTCTATCAGGGCGCTCTGATCAAGACCATCGGCGACGAAATCATGTGTACCTTCCCCAGTGCCGAATCCGCTTTTAACGCCGCTTGCGCGATGCAATATGCGGTAGAACACGGCAAATCCGAGGGTGGGCAGCAGTTGCATATCCGCGTCGGCTTTCATTATGGCGATGTAATCAGCGAGTCCGGTGATGTGTTTGGTGACACCGTCAATGTTGCCGCGCGTGTCGCTGCGACAGCCAGAGCAAGCCAGATTATGACTTCAAAAGCGGTGGTGGATGCATTGCCGCCAACTTTGCACGAGAGGACGCGCCAAGTTATGCGCGCAGAGTTCAAAGGCAAGCAGGAGCAATTCGATATTTTTATTGTTATCTGGGAGTTGGACGACATGCTGAGTACCCGCATCGGTACGCCTGCATTTCGCAAGTCTCCCGAGAATATCGACGAGTTGACTTTGAGTTATCGCGACCGTGCGATCAAGATTAACAAGGAACGCAGAAGTGTGGTTTTGGGGCGCGGCGACACATGCGATTTTATCGTGCAGAGTAATTTCGCATCACGTCAACATGCCCGAATTGAATTGCGTTTTGGGAAATTCTTTATTGTTGACCAGAGCACCAATGGGACTTATATCCGTTTCAGCGATGGTAATGTGGTACGCATTGCACGCGATGAAATGATTTTGCAAGGGTCTGGCTCAATCAGCATGGGTCAATCTTATGCCGAAAATCCTGCCGAGCTTGTCGAGTTTTCGATTGTATCGAACCATGCTCAGCGTGAAAATAATTCCTAAGCCAGGCAAGCTGTAACCAAAAACGGAAAACATTTTCCGTGGGGTTACGCGAAAAATCCGCTAACTCGACGTACCACGCGTAACCAAGAAATTGAAAACGCTACGCTGGCCCGGTTACGCGGGAATGGCATCCAGCGCAACCAGTATTTGTGCGCACCATTCCTCTTGCCGGTCAAATTTGGCGACGCGTTCCAAGCATTCCCTTGACAGCTGCATCAGGTGGTCACTTCTTCCGTTCTGCCGCATCGACAGGATGGACATGTTGATCAAGTTGATCATAATCCGCTTATTGTTCGGGAGCATGGTGCGCGCATCGCTGAGCAAACGGATGGCTTCATCCAGCTTGCCCTCCTTCGCTAGGACCACTCCCCGGTTATTGAGTTCAATAACCTCCTGCTTCGATTTATTGACGAGTTCCTGCCCTTTATCCTGGAAGCCGGCCTGGCTATACATTTCATTGACCTGCGCCAGTAATTCGGTGTTTTCGTGGTTGTTCTGGACAATGGTTTTTGCCAGACTTTCGGCCGCCTCCTTGTTCCCCGTTGCCAGGAACAAATGTGCAGCTTCAAGCATGATGCTGGCGCTGCCTTTGTTGTCCTCCAACCGGACAAGTTCGGCCACCTCCTTGGAAATTTTCCCCGCGTTGATATGATCGCCCGCATCACGGTACACCATCCCCTCCACTACTTTGGCGTGCAAAGCTGTTTCCGGGCTTTCAAAGTCCTTGTGAATATTTTTTAATATTTGCAATGCTTCGGCAGGGTTATTTTTGTTTGAGCATACTTTAGCCAAACCGAGATAGGCCGCAGGAGATTTGTGAACGGAAAATTCGCCCAATTTGATAGTTTTCCGGAAAGCTTTCTCGGCGATATCCATATCGCCCCGTTTATGCGCGAGTTCTCCCAAGTTTTTTTGGCGTAGCACCGAATGCGGCGACAATTCTGTAGAACGCACCAACACGCGCTGCGCCTCTTCCAGCTCTCCGGCCTCCTCGTGGCATTTAGCAAGCCAGTCATGCGCTTCCAGATATGCGGGGTTCTGGTTGATAACTTCGCGAAACAATTGCCGTGCCCTGTCCATCTCTTTTTTATAAAAGGCCGCTTTACCCAGGCCGGCCTTGGCCCAAGGAATATCACGTATGGAAAGTATCTGCTCGAACACCTGCTTGGCCTGGTCGTATTGACCAGTGGCCAGCAGTGTGCTGGTCTTGATGCGCTGCAACTCGGTAGCGTTGGTTTTGTTCGATGCCATCACCGCGTCGCAAAGTGAGACAACACGGGCATGATTCTTGGCGCGCATCGCTTTTTCTATATCGACAAACATACTTTTTTTGGTGATCACTTTTTCCAGCCTACTTCTCATCGTGGCCTCATTGACCGGTTTGAGGATGTAGTCGTCAGGCATATACTCGGCAGCGCCAAAAACCATATCCGCAGTCTTCTCGGCTGTAACAATAATCCAAGCTGTCGACAAACCGATCAGGTCGCGATGTTTTGCCTCTTCGAGTATTTGTTGCCCATTCTTGCCATTGCCCAAATTGAAATCGCATAGCACAACGTCGTACTTATTTTTTTCCAAAAATACAAGAGCTTCATTTCCGTTGGCCGCTGTATCGATATTCTTGACGCTAAATACTTTGAGCATTTCACGCATCATAGAGCGCATGCCTTGAAAATCGTCAATAATTAAAAAGCTTTTGCCCGCGAATACGGCGTTGGCATCTGAAGCGATGTACATTAAATTTTCCTTTTCAACCTAGCTGGCATGGCAAATGCCACCCCTGGTAATGGAGCTCGCTATGCCCGCTTTCCCCCTCTCCGACCCTGATTGGACAACTAACCACCGACTAGATAGCCAAAAGACGGCAGCCAAGTCGCCAGTTATCCCCCGGAGAGAGAGGGGGCAAATGAATCGTCGCGCGAGTTTCACGTCAAGGAAGGCGCAGAATGAAGCAACCACCGCCATACTCTCCGCCATTCTCCAGCGACATGGAGCCGATTTTGCCGCGATTTTTGTGAAGCTTAGCCACCATGGAAGAAAAATATAACCCGAGCCCAGTGCCGCCAGAGGAAAAATTTACCCCTTTTTTTACAGCATCTCCGGCCTCGATCACGCTGGCGGGAAAGCCCCCGCCATTATCCTCAACCCGTATCACCAATTCCCCGTCTTCCTCCTTAGCGGAAAGCCTCAACTTGCCCTTGTTATACCGCGATGCGTTGCTCAACGCGTGCGAAATAACGCCGGAAACCAATTCGCGGTCGAAATACCAAGTTAGCCCCTCATCGAAATCTGTGACCAATTCAATGCCGAGATAATCCAAAAGGTTTTCATTCTGCTCGACGACTCCCTGGATAAAATCATCGATTGGATTCTCCGTCAGGTCGAACGGGTAAAATTGGTTGCCAACCTTGTAAATCGCCAGCATTTGAATCAAATTGTCGTTGACTCGCTGGGCTTCATACAACATCGGCGCAGCCCGCCGCTGCGCGTCCGGATCGAGTTCGGTGATGCTGGTATTCAAAAATTTGATCAAGACACTTATCGAGTTTTTCATGTCGTGTATCGCCGAAGCAAGAAAAGCCGATATATCGGGAGTCACTTCTTTTTGGTTGTCGTCCATGTTTTTAACCGTCCGAAATTAACTGTGTTATGGGAAGTTGCACACTTTGAGCATTATTGCATGGTTAATATAAACACTCCACCGCCTGCCGTTTACGTGCAGGGCAATCGCATCAAATTTCCCCGAAACCAAGCAATGCTTCACGGTATGAATCCGAAGATGCCGCGAGGATACGTTTGGTTGGGATGCCAACTTTTCGCTTTGACGTATCGGTGCGAAACAGATTGAGCACCATACGC
>CAIZNF010000111.1 GCA_903934275.1 uncultured Nitrosomonadales bacterium | reverse complement strand
TCTGGAGCAGTGGGAAGAAGCGCCGAGTGGCCAACATGGCTGCAACGAGAATGATGGTGGAGGTGACAATGCGCCAACCTATGAGTTCGAACGCGTCAAATTCTTTGAGTGCTTTCCAATACAGCGTGATGAGGCCCCAAATAAAGTAGGCCGAAAAACCAAGCGTGACACCAACGCGGTCAACACGGTGCTGCGTACTTGGTGTTTCCTGGCATATTGTGTTCCTGCATCGGGACGATAGACACCTTCAAAATACGCCTCTGTTACACCTCTTGAATCCAGTAATGGTATGACTACTTGCACGAAATCTCCTCCGGCACTCCCCAGCCAGTTACTGTGATGCTTGCCCGGCTTCGGAAAATCATGCTGGTGCGCTTGCACAAAAGATCGAATGTTTGTTGCCTCATTCACCCACGCCTCCATCAACACCTTTCCGGAAAAATCAAAAATACGGATACCCATAAAGCTGGATATCTCCAATTGCTTGGCAAGCTCTGGATGATCAATCTGACTGCCTGCCGCAAGCAGTTTGCGCATCGCAGGGGAATCAAAATGTTGTGCGCTGACTACCGCCAGTTCAAAAGCCATCTTTTCGACTCGCCAGCTTTCCCAGTAATAAACCAATGTGCCAATCAATACGCTGATTGCTATCCCTGAAACAAGAAATCTTGTACTCAGATAGCGGTGCAATTCTTTTGGATTGCCGGGGATGACGGTAAACATAATTTTCTGCAATTACTTTTTCTTCCCATTAGAAAATTTAATTTCGCGCGTCTTGACCAGCGCATAAATCACCGGGATCACCAGCAGCGTCAGCACCGCCGAGGAGATCATGCCGCCGACCATTGGTGCGGCGATGCGGCGCATCACCTCCGAACCTGTCCCTGTGCTCCACAGGATGGGCAAGAGCCCGGCCATGATCGCCACCACGGTCATCATCTTTGGTCGCACCCGTTCTACTGCGCCCTCCATTATGGCGGCATGCAAATCGGCTGAGCTCGGCTGTCGGCCTTCACTGGCACAACTTGCTTGTATCTCCTGCCAGGCCTGTTCCAGATAGATCAGCATCACCACGCCGGTCTCTGCCGCCACGCCCGCCAGCGCGATGAATCCGACTGCCACCGCGACGCTCAGGTTGTAGCCTAGCAGCCACAGCAGCCATACGCCGCCGACCAGCGCGAACGGCACTGACAGCATCACGATCAGCGATTCCGTCACACGCCTGAAGTTGAGGTAGAGCAACAGAAAGATGAGCAGCAGCGTAATCGGAATAACGATCTTCATCCTGGCGGCGGCACGTTCCATATATTCGAACTGGCCGCTCCACGTAGCGTAATAACCGGGCGAAAATTTCACTTGTTCAGCGACAGCCTTGCGTGCTTCGGCCACATACGAACCGATGTCGCGGTCGCGGATGTCCACGTAGATGTAGGCGGACAGCAGTGCATTCTCGGTGCGGATGGACGGTGCTCCTTTATTGATGCTGATCCGGGCGACTTGTCCGAGCGGAATCATCGCACCATCCGGGGCCGGCACCAGCACTTCACGTGCGATCTGCTCAGGTGTACCGCGCAATTCGCGAGGATAACGCACATTGACACCAAAACGTTCCAGTCCTTCCACTGTGGTGGTGACGGTTTCACCGCCCAGCGCGGTGGCAATCATATCCTGCACTTCGCCCACCGTCAGACCATAGCGCGCCAGCGCCGTGCGATCTGGGTCGATGTTCAGATAAAAGCCGCCAGTAATGCGCTCGGCAAAGGCACTTGTCGTACCTGGCACCTTCCTGACCACCGCTTCAATGTCCTTGGCCAGACGCTCCATCTCATCCAGATTCTTGCCGAACACCTTGATGCCGATGGGCGTGCGGATGCCGGTGGAAAGCATATCCAAGCGCGCCTTGATCGGCATAGTCCACGAGTTCGCCACACCGGGGAATTGCAGCGCCTTATCCATCTCGGCGATCAGTTTATCGGTGGTCATACCGGATCGCCATTGCTCCTGTGGTTTGAGGTTGATCACCGTCTCAAACATCTCCAGCGGTGCAGGATCGGTGGCAGTTTGCGCGCGTCCCGCCTTGCCATAAACCGAAACGACTTCGGGAAAGCTCTTGATGATCTTGTTCTGCGTTTGCAGCAGCTCTGCCGCTTTGGTGACAGACATACCGGGCAAGGACGCGGGCATGTAGAACAGCGTGCCTTCATTCAGCGTCGGCATGAATTCGCTGCCCAGCTTCATCGCCGGATAGACGGACAACACCATTGCCAGTATGGCAACGGCGAGAGTGGTTTTTTTGCGTTGCAACACGGTATTGATAAGCGGGCGATAACTCCAGATTAAAAAGCGGTTCAGCGGATTATGCGATTCAGGCATGATCTTGCCGCGAATGAACAGCAGCATCAGCACCGGCACCAGCGTGACGGACAGCAACGCCGCGCCCGCCATGGCGAAGGTTTTGGTGAAGGCCAGTGGCGCAAACAGCCGCCCTTCCTGCGCCTCCAGCGTAAACACCGGCAGGAACGATACGGTAATGATGAGCAACGAGAAGAAGAGAGAGGGGCCGACTTCTTTGCAGGCGGCGAGGATGGCGGCGGCGCGCATTGCCCCCTCTCCCCCAACCCCTCCCCCGCGAGGGGGGAGGGGAGTATTGATGTTCTGTTCCAGCCGCTCCAGATGCTTGTGCGCATTTTCGATCATCACAATCGCCGCATCCACCATCGCGCCGATAGCAATAGCGATGCCGCTCAGGCTCATGATGTTAGAGTTCATCCCGAGCAGCCGCATGGCGATGAAGGCGATCAGCACGCCGATGGGTAGCATCAGGATGGCGACCATTGCGCTTCTTGCGTGCATCAAAAACACCATGCACACCAGCGCGACAATCAAGCCTTCTTCGAACAGTGTGTATTTGAGTGTGGCGATGGCGCGTTGTATCAGTTCGGAGCGGTCGTACACGCTCTGTATCGAAACACCCTCCGGCAATCCGGGCGTGATTTCGGCGATCTTGTCCTTGATGTTCTGAATCACCTCCAGCGCATTCTGACCGTAGCGCGCCATGACAATGCCCGATACCACCTCACCTTCACCATTCAACTCTGTGAGGCCGCGCCGCTCGTCCGGCCCCATCTCGACTCGCGCAATGTCGCGCAGCAACACCGGCGTGCCGCGCTCGGTTTTTACCACCAGATTTTCCAGATCGTCCTTGCCGCGCAAATAACCTTTGCCGCGCACCATGTATTCGGTCTCGGCCATTTCCACCACGCGCCCGCCGACATCGCGGTTTCCATCGCGGATTACCTGGGTAACCTTCGTCAGAGGAATACCAAAAGCGCGCAGCTTGATGGGGTCGACCGTCACCTGATACTGCTGCACGAATCCGCCGATAGAGGCCACCTCGGCGACACCATGCGCCTTGGTGATCTGGTAGCGCAGATACCAGTCCTGCATGGTGCGCAATTCGGCCAGATTGTGCTTCTCGCTAAGCACCGCGTACTGGTACACCCAGCCAACGCCAGTCGCGTCCGGTCCAAGTTGCGGCGCAACATTCTTAGGCAGGCGCCCCGCGATGCTGCTGAGATATTCCAGCACCCGCGACCGTGCCCAATAGATGTCTGTGCCGTCCTCGAAAATCACATACACAAACGATGCACCGAAGAACGAGAAACCTCGCACCACTTTGGATTTTGGCACAGACAGCATCGCGGTGGTAAGCGGATAAGTAACCTGGTCTTCCACCACTTGCGGTGCCTGACCGGAATACTCGGTATAGACAATCACCTGCACGTCCGACAAGTCGGGCAAAGCATCCAGCGGCGTTTTGATCACTGCATAAATGCCCGCCAGCGTGATAAACAGTGTGGCAAGGATCACCAGAAAACGGTTGCGCGCCGACCAGCCGATAATGGTATTTAACATGTCAGTGCCCCGCGTGCGGGTTGCCGGAAGGCTCAGCCGACTTGGCTTGCAGGCTGGTAATCACCCATTCGCTCGGCTTGCGCTCGACAATCTCAAAATTGACTACAGTGCCCGGCTTGATACCCGCAGCCAATGCGGAATTAGCCAGCACGAAGTCCATCGTCATGCCCGGCCAGTTCAATGCATCGACCGGCCCATGGGTAATATTGGCCGTACCGTCAGCGTTGACGGCATTCAGTGTGCCTTGCACCTGATGCCCTATCACTGTTGCCGTTTGTTTCGGTACTCCTTGTTGTTTTTGGCCGGTTGTTTGTGTGTTGCCAACATGGCTGTCCAGGCCGCTCAACGCCGCCTTGAGATTGCTTTCCGCATCAATCAGGAAGTTGGCAGAAATTACCACTTGCTCGCCTTTTGTGATGCCCGCCAGTACCTCCACATAATTTTCGCTGCGGCTGCCCAGTTTAACCACACGCGGATCGAAGCGCCCCGGTTCCAGTTGCACCAGAATAATCTGGCGCGTGCCGCTGTCGATCACGGCGGAAACCGGCACGGTCAGCACCTCATCCTTGCCGCCAACCGGAATTTCCACACTGGCAAACATGGCCGGTTTAAGCAAACCTTTTGGGTTAGCGATTTCAATCCGCACCGGCACGGTTCGCGTAGCAGCATTCAGCGTCGGGTAAACAAGGCTTACCACGCCCTTGAAGGGCATATCCTTGTA
>CAIZNF010000110.1 GCA_903934275.1 uncultured Nitrosomonadales bacterium | reverse complement strand
GCGTATGGTGCTCAATCTGTTTCGCACCGATACGTCAAAGCGAAAAGTTGGCATCCCAACCAAACGTATCCTCGCGGCATCTTCGGATTCATACCGTGAAGCATTGCTTGGTTTCGGGGAAATTTGATGCGATTGCCCTGCCGCCGCGCTCATTGATTTCATTACAGGCAATACGCGCAGCTTGAGTGATTTCAGTGCCGTAGATTTCGACCAGACCTGTCAGTGGCGACATCAGACCAAGGCGAATCGGCTTAGTGTTTATATTTGTGCTCACGGTATGGTTTCTTTTCGATGAATATTGTACTGGCTGTTTGCCGGTGCGAAAAGTAAATTTTCATGTAAGCAGATATTCAAATCACGGCCCGGAGAGCAGGCTTAAAACAGATCGATGCTGCCTGATGCCACTTCTTTTAAAATACCTTCCTTGACTAGGGTGTCATAGTGGCAAATACGGTTGCGCCCGCCATTTTTTGCCACGTAGAGCGAGCTATCGGCACGGTAGAGTACTTCTTGTGGCAGCACACTCGGATCGGCACCACTGAAACCGCCGCTGATGGTGACGTGATCCACTTGCGGAAATGTAAATTGTTCAATTGCCTTTCGTGCGCGCTCGAAAGCCTGGGTGGCCGCACCGATGTCGTTGGCAGCAATGATGGCAACAAATTCTTCGCCGCCATAGCGGTAGAGAAGGTCGGACTGGCGAAAAGATTTCTCCAGCAAGCGGGTAACTAAAATCAGCACTTCATCGCCGATGATGTGGCCATAGGTATCATTGATTTTTTTGAAATGATCAATATCCAGCATGCCGAGCCAGTAAGTTTGAGGTGCGGTGTCACGCCGTGAGTTTTTATTGTCTGATTCGTGCAACCGTGCCGACAGCAGGTTCCACAAACGGTCAAGATTGATTTCCAGCGAGTAGCGGTTGAGCAGGCCGGTGAGATGGTCACGTTGGCTGGTATCGAGCAGCTCATAGTAGTTCGTGAACACTTCGAGCACACCGTGAATAATTGCGTCTTCAACGGGTGTCACTTCCCGATCGCGCTGGAAAACGAAATAGCCGCATAATTTGCTATCACCGCGAAGCGGGTAACAGACAAGCAGGCCGTCATCAATTTTTCGGCTACAGGATTTGCCGAGCAGGCGCACGTTATCAAGTAGCCCGCGCAGCGTATTCGAGATACCCTGGTCGTTGGTGACTTCCTCAATGCGTTCGGCATCTCGCTGAACGCCATTTTCTTCCGTCACCACCGAGCGCGAATGATTGAGCACACGTATGATGGTCCCGGTGTCATCGACGCGATAAAGGGAGGTTTCGCGTACTCCAAGCAATGGGCCAATAGTGCGCAGCAGGCTCTGCTCCACTAAATAGGTGTCGCGGATCGCGGTCATTGCACCAAGTTTTTTTAACAGGCTCGGCAAGCCCGGTTCGGTATGTCGATTAGGCATCAGCTACCATTCATATTTGTCATTTGGTTTCCAGGTTCACCGTTTTTAACGCTAATAGTTTAACACCAAGAAAATACTTGGCAGATTCCGGGTTGTGCCTTGCCCAATCGCTATTGACACACAGCAGATACTGGGATTGCTGCCAAAGCAGAAAATTTAATTTTGCGGGCCGTATATTGTCTATCAGCTGGCCTGCTTCTCAACGAAGGCATCCAATTCAAAATTGTCAGATGCACGCAGTGGCAAACTGGTCGAGTGGATGAAACAGTCGCTTGACCGTCAAAGCGTCTTGCCAGTCAAGTATGGCTTCAATAACATATCTTCCTTGATCAAGTGATCCACTATCCAATGATGAAACAACTTGGCAAGCTCGGCACATTCCTCGGCAGAAAAATCCCCTTCTCCTTTCCCTTCAACCAGAATTTTCTGTTGGGGATCGGCAGAATATGTTGGGGTACATACCCCACCGATACGAGCCAGAATTTTCTGTTGGATATCGCCTAGATCCCGAATCAGTAATTGATGCTGCTGCTTGTGCTGATAATAACGAGGATAGTTAATCAACAGCATGATCGATTCTTCCCGCTTAAAATGTGCGATGGTGTATTCCGTAAGCTGTTCCAGCGTGACTGGCAACAAATCGCGATGTTCAGGTGTGCGCAATGTCAATTCAACCGTATTGATCAAGCAGATAAGATATTTGTGGTCGTTGTCGATTGCTTCGTCACCGATCTCCAGCTGTTTTCGCCACATTAGAGCCATTTCGATTTCCTTTCTAATTGTCCGCCCGAAAATTATATCAAACGCTCAATGCCTTCGTAATAGCTTCACCTATTTTTTCCGGGCTAAATGGTTTGGTAACAAAGCCTGCGACACCATGCTTGACAGCTTCCATGACAGCCGCGCGATTTGTATTTCCGGTAATCATCAATACCTTGGTGGCCGGAAGTTTCTGACGAATTTCAGCCAGGGCATCTAATCCATTTTTACCTGGCATGTCGATGTCTAGGCAAACAATGTCAGGTTGATGTTGGATAGCCAATTCGACTGCTTGATCACCATTGGACGCTTCAGCTACAACATCAATATTTTGGTTGGATAAGATTGCACTCAGAAGGCCGCGCATTGTTTTGCTGTCATCTGCAATAACGGCTGTTTTATTTGTGGAAGCTGGTTTAGCAAGTTTGCTTGCAGCGGTTTTTTTAGAATGGGTTTTCGCAAGAAGGCGCTTGGTATGAAGCACGCTTTCAAGTTCCTTGACAACTTGGACTTGCGAGAAAGGCTTTTGAATAAATCCAGCAGCGCCAGCTTCCGCAGCGGCGTTCCGAAAAGCGGGGTCTTGCTCTCCGGTGATTATTACAACTGCCACTTGCGGATGTTGTAGGACTATCGATTTGAGTAGTTCAAGCCCATTAATATCGGGTAAGTTGTAATCGAGGCAAACAATGTCTGGCGGTGAATTGGCTATGGTTTGTAATAACTTTACCCCGCTTGGAAGCAACCCAACAACTTCAATATTGGCCGATGACAGAATGGCGTTTAAAGTGCTGCGCATAGTTGCAGAATCGTCGACTATAAGCGCCTTTTCGGATTTATTGCCCATGTTGCCCACTAATGAAAGCGTGTATTTCTCCAGAAAAGGCTTCATCAGCATATCTTCCTTGACGACATGGTTAATCAGCCAATCCCGCAAGAAAGTTGTGAAGTGTTCAATCGACGACGCGGCCCATTCCTCACCAATTTCCTGCTTTAAATGATCCAGTTTTTTGAGCAGTGCCTCGTGTGACTTATGCAAATGTGCAACCTGCGTATAGCCTGCTGCACCGGCAATTTTCTCTTCTCTGGCAAAATGCACCTTTGAATATTGGGTAAGGCTATCGAGCGCAAGAGTTAGCTCACTCTGATTTATCGTCACCAAACTTCGTTCAACCAGATTGATGATCTCAATTAGCTGTTTGTGATCAGCATCAATCACGTTATTTCCAACGCTTAGCTGCTCCTTCCATACTAGACCCATAAACTTCTCCCAAGCTTTTCGTTTTTTCAATAAGTAAATTTCGTGCTACCAGACTTTCACAAACTGCTCGTCTTTCAATATTGCAATCTGAACATTTGATGCGTGTTCTATTGCTCACACCGACAAGCCACCCATTTGCGCAAGCAGGCGCGCAACTCGATTTGCCAGTAATTTTGCTTTCCCAGCGAATCGGGTAAAGGCCAGTATGGCCTCTAAACAAGCGACGAAAGAGGGCCACTTTTTTGAGCGTTGAAATTCGATGGCTCAACATCGGCTATTGGAACATGGATTGACTCTGCTAAGAGTAACACGGGCTCTGACGGCGGATGCTATTCGATACCATTGAATTCCAGCAGCGCAATCAGGTGAGCATTTTCAGCTTACAAAACTGCAATTGCATCCGGCTCTCGCGATTATATTCCCTGGCGGTTTCAAGCTCCAAGTACAAAAAACGCAGCGTGATGCTGGGCGCGCCTGGGCGACCATCTGGCGGGGCTGCACCAGAACCGGCACTTCAACCTGCACGAATTGCCCAAACAAACCAGCACAACGATATAATCCAACCAGAGAGTGTTTAAGGGGTCATCAGATCATGCAAAAACCGTCTCATGGGAAAAAATTGCTGGTGCTGGTGCTGGTGCTGGTGCTGGTGCTGGTGCTGGTGCTGGTGCTGCGTGACCGTGCCAAGCCGAACATAAAAATCGGCGTGCTGCACTCGCTGACTGGCACAATGGCGATCAGCGAAACGCCGCTGGTGGATGCGCTGCGGCTGGCGGTGGAGGAAGCGAACCAGTCGGGCGGTGTGAACGGCCAAACAATCGAGATGGTCGTCGCCGACTGCCGTTCGGATGCAGCCTATTGCGCGCAACAGACCGAAAAATTAATCACGCAAGATAAAGTGCAGGCCTTGTTCGGCTGCTGGACATCCGACTGCCGCAAGGCGGTCAAAACCGTTGTCGAGAAGCACCATCATCTGCTGTTCTATCCGCTGCAATATGAAGGGCTGGAGCAATCTCCCGATATCATTTACACCGGTGCGGCACCCAATCAGCAAATCATTCCGATGGCGTTATGGGCGCTGCAACACAAGGGCAAGCGCTTTTACCTGATCGGATCGGATTACATTTTCCCGCGCACTGCGAATCTGATGGCCAAGGACGTGTTGCTCGCGCAAGGCGGGCAGTTGCTGGGCGAGCGCTATGTGGCGCTGGGGGCAAACGACATGGCGGCGGCGGTGAAAGAAATCGCCGCGCAGCATCCCGATTTTGTGCTGAATACGTTGAACGGCGACAGCAATCTGCACTTTTTTCGCGCGTTGCATGCAGCGGGCATCAGCGCAGTGAAAACACCGGTATTTTCCACCAGCGTTGCAGAGGTTGGCTTGACGGCAATGGGGGCTGATGTGACGACGGGACATTACGCCGCATGGAATTATTTTCAAAGTCTGGATAACGTGGAAAACAAGGTTTTTGTCGCACGTTTCAAGCAGCGCTTCGGTAAGGATCGCGTGCTGGATGACCCGATGGAGGCTTCCTATATCGGGGTAAAGCTGTGGGTGGAGGCGGCTCGCAGTCAAGGATCAACCGATATGGCGATGCTGAAAACCACGCTGGCACAGCAAACCCTGCTTGCACCGGAGGGTATCGTGGCGGTTGATTACGATACCCGGCATCTGTGGAAAACGCCTTACATCGGCAAGGCGCGCGCCGATGGGTAGTTCGAGATTATTTGGCAATCCCCGCAACCGGTTCAACCCGCGCCCTTCCCGTCTTATCGCAGCCGCGCGGAATGGCTGGCCTTGCAGCACGCATTGCCGGGAGCGCCGCCATGAACCAGGTTTCCGGGATGAAAGGCATTTCGATCACCTGGCGCTTTGTGCTTTGGTTTATCGTGGTTGCGCTGTTCCCGTTGGCTTCGTTTGGTTATCTGAGCTTGCGGCAAAACGAAGATGCGGTGCGCAACGAAACGCTGAACCGGATGTCGCGCCTCGCGGATAAGAAGACGCTGCAAATCAAGACCTTCCTGGCTGAACGTAATCAGGATGTACGGCTATTGGCGCGTGGCAGGTTGGTGGAAGAGGCCATGCCGAAATTGTCGCGCATCTACACACGCTATGGCACCGGTTCGGCGGAATACCGCAAGGCGGCAAAGCCATTCGACAGAAATTTTGCTGCTTATATCGGCGAGGCCGAGGACACGCTGTTTTACGACGTATTCCTGATTACGCCGCAGGGCGAAATCATCTACACCAATAAGCATGAGCCGGATTTTGCGACCGACCTGATTGACGGCCCCTATCGCGAGTCGCAATTGGCTAAAGTATTCCGCGAATCGCGTATGACACTGGGAAGCAGTGTTTCCGACTTCGAATATTACGCGCCCTCCAAAGTGCATGCCGCATTTGCCAGCGCGCCGATCATTCGTGAGGGTGTGTTGCTGGGGGTGATTGCCTTCCAGCTCGACACGCAACGTATTTATCAGGTTGCAAGCGATAACATCAGCCTGGGTGCGACCGGTGAAACTGTGTTGGCCAAATTAACGGGTGCTGACAGCGCCGTATTTGTTGCGCCGCTCAGGCATGACCCACAGGCCGCCATGCAACGCAAGATAGACTTGAAAACGACGGAAGTTCCAATGCGCTATGCCCTGGCCGGTCAGCGCGGCAGTGGCTTGGAAACAGACTATAGCGGCAAACAGGTGGTTGCCGCATGGCGCTACCTGCCGGAATTGCGCTGGGGGATGGTGGTCAAGATGGATGTCGACGAGGCTTTCGCCCCCCTTTACCAGCAACGAAAAAACCTGCTGGAAGTGTTGCTGGTATTGGCGGTGTTGGGCGGATTTGCCGCGTTCTTTTTTGGCCGGCAGATGGTCAGGAGGCTCAAGGATTTTGCGCAGAATGCCGAGGAAATTGCCAGGGGCGATTTTAGTAAAAGTTTAGATGAATCCGGCACGGATGAAATCGGTGCGCTGGCGAGTTCCTTTAATTACATGACCGGAAAGTTGCAACTGCTGTACCGCACGCTGGAAGATCGCGTCGAGAAACGCACCCGCGAATTGAATGTAAGCAACGAGCAATTGCAGGAAGAAATAATCGAGCGCGAGCATATAGAAAAAGCGCTACGGGACAGCAAGGAGTATGCATTAAGCGCACTTGAAGAATTGCGCTACCAGAAGTTCGCGCTGGACCAGCACGCCATAGTCGCCACGACCGATGTGCATGGCACCATTACCTACGTCAATGAGAAATTCTGCGAGATCAGCGGTTATTCATCACAAGAATTGATCGGGCAAAATCACCGGATACTCAATTCCGGCACACATTCAACAGAATTTTTCCGGGATATGTTTCACGCCATCGGCGCGGGCAAAGTGTGGAATGGAGAAGTTTGTAACCGCGCCAAGGATGGCCATCTGTATTGGGTGATGACCACCATCGTGCCTTTCTTGAACGAGCAGGGAAAGCCCTCCCAATATATTGCGATACGTGCCGACATCACCGAGCGCAAGCGCACTGAAGAAGAGCTGAAAAACAGCCGCAATCAATATGACCGTCTGACCACCAATATCCCGATTGGTGTTTATCTGTTCCACACCACCGCAGCGGGAGAGTTTTCCTTCAAATATGTTAGTTCGCGATTTTGCGTGATGCTCGGCGTGACTGCCGAGGCTGTTTACGCCGATTCCGGCGCTCCGTTTAAGGCGATTCATCCGGACGATCTGCCTCATTTAATCGAACTGAATAAAACGGCGGCACAAGCACGTGAGCCGTTCAAGTGGGACGGCAGGTCGCTGATTGACGGCAACACAAGATGGTTGCGTATCGAGTCGCAACCAGAGCCACTGGATAACGGGGATTGCATCTGGGATGGCGTGATGATTGACATCACCGAGCGCAAGCTAGTCCAGCTTGAGTTGCAGCACAATCAAAACTTGCTCAACGATGCTCAACGAATCGGGCTATTTGGGAGCTGGGAGCTGGATCTGGTGAGCGGTGGGTTGCGCTGGTCGGATGAAATCTACCGAATATTCGATCTTGACCCTGCCAAGTTCTTGCCTACCTATGAAAATTTTCTGAACGTGATCCATCCTGATGATCGCGACAAGGTGAATCAGGCTTACACGCAATCGCTGGAAGATCGCCAGCCTTACGATGTGACCCACCGCCTGTTGTTAGCAGACGGTCGCATCAAATGGGTGCGCGAGCATTGCAGCAATGAATTTGATACCTCCGGTAAACCGCTGCGTTCGGTAGGGGCGGTGCAGGACATCACTGAACAACATCTTGCGGAAGAGCAATTGCGTATTGCGGCGGCAGCCTTCGAGACCCATGAGGCCATCCTGATTACCGATGCCAACTCGAATATCATCCGCGTCAATCAGGCGTTCCAGGACATCACCGGCTATACCTCAGAAGAGGTGTTGGGCAAGAATCCGCGCATCCTCAGCTCTGGTCGCCAGGACAAGGAGTTTTATACGGCGATGTGGCAGCAGTTGATGAACACCGGTTCCTGGTCTGGTGAGATGTGGGACAGGCGCAAGAGCGGGCAGATTTATCCGAAGTGGGTGACCATCACCGCCGTAAAAGATGAGCAGGGGCAAACTACCGAGTATGTCGCCATTTTCAGCGACATTACCGCGCGCAAGCAGGCCGAAGAAGAAATTCATAATCTGGCGTTCTACGACGCGCTGACCAAGCTGCCTAACCGGCGCTTGCTGCTGGATCGTTTTCGCTTGGCGCTCTCGGTATCGGCACGCAGCAAACATTACGGTGCAGTGCTGTTCCTCGATATGGACAGGTTCAAGACGCTTAACGATACGCTGGGACACGATTACGGCGACCTGTTGCTGATCGAAGTGGCCGAACGTATTCAGTCCTGCGTGCGCGAGGTGGATACCGTTGCACGATTGGGCGGCGACGAGTTCGTGGTGTTGCTCGAAGAGGTTGATGCGGACGCGGAGCAGGCTTCGCAAAAAACCGCACTGATCGCCGAGAAGATACGTGCCTCACTGGCCGCACCTTATCAGCTCAAGGCCTATGAACATCACAGTTCACCGAGTATCGGCGTGAGCCTGTATCGCGGCAATACTGAATCGGTAGATGCCTTGCTCAAATTCGCCGATATGGCGATGTATGAGGCGAAAGAATCGGGGCGCAATGCGGTACGCTTCTTCGATCCCGCCATGCAATTGGCGGTTGAAACGCGCGCATCCCTTGAGGCGGATTTGCGCCATGCCGTTCCCTATGAACAATTACGCCTGTATTACCAGATTCAATTGGATAGCGACCATCGCCCACTGGGCGCGGAAGCGCTGGTGCGCTGGATTCACCCGGAGCGCGGCATGGTTTCACCGGCGCAATTTATCCCCATCGCCGAAGAGAGCTCGCTGATTCTCGATGTGGGGCATTGGGTGCTGGAAACGGCTTGCAGGCAGCTTGCAGCTTGGGGCAAGCGTGAGCAAACACAGCATCTGGAACTTGCGGTTAACGTCAGCGCGCAGCAATTCAGGAAGCACGACTTTGTGGAGAATGTGGCCGCTGTGATTCGCGCTCAGCAAGTTAATCCGACGTGCTTGAAGCTGGAGCTGACCGAGAGCGTGGTGTTGACCGATGTTGCCGATATTGTGGCCAAGATGCATGCGCTGAAAGCGCTCGGCATCAAATTATCCTTGGATGATTTTGGTACGGGTTACTCATCGCTGTCCTATTTGAAGCTGTTGCCGCTCGATCAACTCAAAATCGACCAGAGCTTCGTGCGCGACATCGCAACCGATCCCAATGATGCGGTGATGGTGAAGACCATCATTAACCTGGCGCAGAACTTCCGCTTAAACGTGATCGCCGAAGGGGTGGAGACTGAGGCTCAACTGGATTTCCTCAAACAGAATGGCTGTATGGCCTATCAGGGCTATCTGTTCAGCAAGCCGGTGCCGATTGAGGAGTTTGAGGTTTTACTGGGGGAGGGCGATTGACCTGCCGTAGAGGCATCCCTCGCGGATGCCCTGCCGTTCTCTATCAAATGGAAAGAATTTTGTCGGGTTATGCCCGACAGCTATATCTGGCGGGTAGAACCCGACCCGCGTTATTGCACTATGGCTAGAAAATGGAATAGCAGGCGACCGTGAGGTTCTACCTATTCCCCGTGTCCTGGTCATGCCCATGGCGCTTGTACAGCGCGGCCATAATGCCGGACAACAGCAGGCCGAATACCGTGATGATGAGGTAAATGCTGAGCTCCAGTTTCTGCATCACGGCATACAGCCCGAGCATGGCGAAAATGCTCAAGTTTTCATTGAAATTCTGCACGGCGATGGAGCGCCCCGCACCCATCAGCAGGTGGCCGCGATGTTGCAGCAGCGCGTTCATCGGTACCACGAAATAACCTCCCATCGCGCCTATCGCAATCAGCAGCAGAATTGCCAGCGTGCTGTTGGTGACGGGTATCAGCATCAGCACGGCGATGCCCATTGCGATGCCGACCGGGAGCACCTTCACCGAGTGTTCCAGTTTGATGAATTTCGCCGCCAACACCGCGCCGATAGCGATGCCGACCGCCACCCATGCGGTGAGCTTGGCGGCTTCGCCGATGTCGTAATTCAAGGCGATGGCCGACCAGCCGAGCACCAGCAGGCGTAGCGTGGCTCCCGCACCCCAGAACAGCGTGGTGACCGCCAGCGATACCTGGCCGAGCGGGTCTTTCCACAGCAGCTTGAAGCAGTGCCAGAAATCCTTGGTCAGAAAGACGGGGCTGCGGTTGAGCGGTTTGTGGTCGATGGCTACGCGCGGGATGTAAAGGTTAATAATCGCGGCACCGATGTAGATCAGCACAATGACGGCGATGGCCAGTTCCGCAATACTGCCGACCAGCGGAATATCAAATGTTTGCAGCACCGGACCGATAATTTTTGGGCTGATAAGTATGCCGCCCACCAACGCACCGAGTACGATGGCGGCGACGGTCAACCCTTCCATCCAGCTATTCGCCTTGACCAATTGGTTGGGCGGAAGATATTCGGTGAGAATGCCGTATTTTGCGGGCGAGTAGGCCGCAGCCCCCAAGCCAACCAGGCAATAAGCGATCAACGGGTGAACGCCGACCAGCATGATGATGCAGCCAGCCAGTTTTATGATGTTGCTGATAAACATCACGCGCCCTTTGGGCAGCGAGTCGGCGAATGCGCCAACGAACGGTGCCAGCACGATGTATGAAATGATGAAACTCTGTTGCAATATCGGCGTGTGCCAAGCCGGAGATTTTAAGTCATTGAGCAGGGCAATCGCGGCAAACAGCAGGGCGTTGTCGGCGAGCGCGGATAGAAATTGCGCCGCGAGGATGATGTAGAAACCGAGATTCATTCAAAAATGGGTAATTTTTCGCAGACCGTTTTATATCACGAAAGCATAGCCCCTGCTATTATTCGCGCCTATTAAAATCCTTGCGATAAGTAATTTTCATGCCGCGCCCCATACAAGCCCATATAAACCTGAGCGCACTGGAGAGCAATCTTCACGTGGCGCGTCGGGCCACGTCCGCACGCCTTATGTCCATTATCAAGGCGGATGGCTACGGACATGGTGTGTTACGCGTTGTTGAAGCGTTGTCCGCCTCGGACGGTTTTGCGCTGCTGGATATCCAGGATGCGATGCGCTTGCGCGAGGCGGGCATCCGCCAGCCGATCCTGATGCTGGAAGGGTTTTTCGGTGCGGAAGATTTGGCGCTGATTTCCGAATACAATTTGACTTGTGTTATCCACAGCGCATGGCAGCTAGCTTTGCTGGATGCTTATCCGAAAAGCGGAAAATTAGATATCTGGCTCAAGGTCAATAGTGGCATGAACCGTTTGGGTTTCGCGCCAAATGAAGTGGCGCAGGTGATGGAACAACTGCACCGCCATCGCGCCGTGCGTGAAATTACCCTGATGACGCATTTCGCCAATGCCGACGAGGTGCGTGGAGTGGCCGGGCCGCTCGCCTTGTTCAACGACATTGCCGCGCCCTACCGCATGGCGCGCAGCCTGGCGAATTCTGCCGCGCTGTTGCGCTATCCGGAAACCCATGGCGACTGGGTGCGCCCCGGTATTATGTTATATGGCGCATCGCCCTTCGCTGAAACAAGCGCGCAACAACTCGGACTGCAACCGGCGATGACCCTGAGAAGCCGCATCATCGCAGTGCAGGAGTTGCGCGCGGGAGACGAAATAGGCTACGGTGCGCTGTTCCGTGCCGAGCATTCCATGCGTATCGGCATTGTCGCCTGCGGTTACGCGGACGGCTACCCGCGCCACGCGCCGAATGGCACACCGATTTTAGTAGACGGGCAACGTGCGCAAACGCTGGGTAGAGTCTCGATGGATATGCTGTATGCAGATTTGAGCAAATTGCCACAAGCCGGTGTCGGGAGCGCCGTCACGCTGTGGGGTGATGGACTGCCAATCGAAGAAGTGGCGCGTGCGGCAGGAACGGTTAGTTATGAATTGATGTGCGCACTGACTGATCGGGTGCCGGTTGTGGTTTAAAACAACTCAAAACCATAATCATCCGCAGATTACGCAGATTGGCGCAGATTAAACAACAGGCCAGAGGCATATTGGTGTTCACCAAACCGGTGATTGAGGATTCTTGGATATTTTATTGATAATCTGTTCAATCTGCGTAATCTGCGGACAGATGCTTTTTTTAGGCTTTAAGGAGGAAAGAAATATGTTGGGCATCATCGGAGGTAGCGGCGTTTACAATATCGAAGGGTTGGAGAACACCCGCTGGGTGAAGGCGACATCCTCATTCGGCGAACCGTCGGACGAGGTACTGATTGGCGAGCTGGCGGGGCAATCCATTGCGTTTTTGCCGCGCCACGGCAGAGGGCATCGCCTCCCTCCATCGGAAATCAACTTTCGCGCCAACATCGACGCGCTCAAGCGCCTCGGCGTGACCAACATCGTTTCGGTGAGCGCGGTTGGGTCTCTGCATGAAAGCCTCGCGCCGGGCATGTTTGTCATCGTCGATCAATTCATCGACCGCACCTTCGCGCGCGAAAAAAGCTTTTTTGGCAGCGGGCTGGTCGCGCATGTCTCGATGGCGCATCCGGTGTGCCACCGTTTGGGCGATCATCTTTATGCGGCGGCGCAACAAAACGGCATTTCAGTAGTACGCGGCGGCACTTATCTGGTGATGGAAGGGCCTCAGTTTTCCAGCCTC
>CAIZNF010000109.1 GCA_903934275.1 uncultured Nitrosomonadales bacterium | reverse complement strand
GCCTGTTCACCAACCTTGTGGCGCTGGGCTTTTTCACCGCAGTAACCAAAGTGGTCACCGCCGATGCCATGAAGAAGGCCCTGCCCGGCCTAGTTCCGGATCGATTCCTGAAAATCAACATCAAGGCCTTCGACAAAGGCTATGAACACGGCCTCCAGATGATGGGCCAAAACGGAGAAGTCGCGTCATGACCAAAAAGCGCACCGGCGTTTTTGTCTGCCATTGCGGCACCAACATCGCCGCCACCGTCGATGTGGCGAAAGTAGCCAAGGAGATGGCCGGTGAGAATACCGTTGCCTTCACCCAGGAATACGTCTACATGTGCTCGGAGCCGGGTCAGGAGTCGGTAGTCCAGGCAATCAAGGACAACAAACTGGACAGCGTTGTCGTCACCTGCTGTTCGCCGAACCTGCATGAGAAGACCTTCCGCGATAATGCCGAGCGCGCCGGTATCAATAATTTCACCTGCGAAATCGCCAATATCCGCGAGCAGTGCAGCTGGGTGCATGCCGACAAGGCCAAGGGAACCGAGAAAGCGATCAAGATTTCGCGCAGCATCGTGCGGCGGGTTAACCGCAACAAACCGATGGATGCGGTCGCAGTCCCGGTCACTAGGAAAGCCATGGTCATCGGCGGGGGGATTGCCGGGATACAGGCAGCATTAGACATCGGCAATGCCGGCATTGAGGTAATACTGGTCGAGAAGCAGGCCACCATCGGCGGGCGCATGTTGCAACTCTCGGAAACCTTTCCTACGCTGGACTGCGCGCAGTGCGTCATGTCGCCCAAGATGGTCGAGGTGAAGCGCCATCCAAAAGTCAAGCTGATGACTTACAGCGAGGTGCAAGAGGTCTCGGGTTCGGTGGGCAACTTCCGGGTCAAAGTGCTCAAGAGATCCACTTTTGTGGACCCTGATAAATGCAAGATTTGCGATCACTGCACCGTGGTCTGCCCGGTCGTGGTGCCGAACGAATACGAGCATGGCCTGACCCAGCGGCGCGCCATTTATATTCCCTATGCCCAGGCCATTCCTGCCAGCTTCACGCTGGATGAAGACGCGTGCCTGGGGTTGAACCCGGTCGTTTGCGGCAAGTGCAAAGATGTCTGCGAGGCAGGCGCAATCGACTACGACATGCGCTCCCAGACGGTGACTGAAGAAGTGGGTGCCATCGTGGTGGCGACCGGTTTCGATCTGTACGACCAGGCGAACATGCCGGAGATGGGCGGAGGCAAGGTCGAAGATGTGCTCGACGGTTTCCAGTTTGAACGCTTGTGTTCGGCATCGGGTGCGACGCATGGTCATATACTGAGGCCTTCCGACCACAAGGAACCCAAGGATGTGGTGTTTATCCAGTGCGTGGGGTCGCGCGATCCCGCAAAGCATTGTGCCTACTGCTCCAAGATTTGCTGCATGTACACCGCCAAGCACGCGCGCCTCTACAAGAAGCATGTCCCGGACGGGCGCGCCTATGTGTTCTACATCGACATCCGCTCAGGCGGCAAGGGTTACGAAGAATTCGTGCAGCGCACCATGGAGGACGATGACACCCTCTACCTGCGCGGCCGCGTTTCAAAGCTTTACCGAAAGGACGGCAAGATCAAGGTACTGGGCACCGACACCCTGTCCGGCCAGAATGTGGAAATCGATGCCGACATGGTGGTACTGGCGCTCGCGATGGTACCTTCAAAGGGAACCGTGGAAATTGCCAAAATACTCAAGATCGGCCGCGACAAGGATGGTTTCCTAGCCGAGGCTCACCCCAAACTGAGGCCAGTCGAGAGCGTTACCGGCGGCATCTATCTGGCGGGTGCAGCCCAGGCTCCCAAGGATATTCCGGAGACCGTCGCCCAGGCCGGTGCGGCTGCCGCCAAGGTGATCGCGCTGCTGTCGCAGTCAACCCTCAGCCGCTCGCCGTTGATCGCCAAAGTGCGCCGTTCACATTGCACCGGTTGCGGCATGTGCGTCGAGGCGTGCCCATTCACGGCGATTCGGCTGGCGGATGGCAAGGCACTGGTGAACGAAGCGCTGTGCGAAGGCTGCGGCAGTTGCTCGGCCACCTGCCTGCGTGCCGCCATCGATGTCAAGAATGTTACGCAGTTGCAGATATTTGAAATGATTGAAGCGTGCCTGACCGTTTGATACTTGGCCGTATGAAATAAGGAAGATAGATGTCTGAACAACAAATTTACGAACCAAAAATTGTCGCCTTTCTGTGCAAGTGGTGCTCATCAGCGGGCAGCGATCTGGCAGGTGTTTCGCGCATCCAATACCCGGCGAATGCGACACCGATCACCGTCCCGTGCACGGGTGCCATATCGCCCATGTACATTCTGTCGGCCTTCAACAAGGGAGCTGACGGCGTTCTGGTGTCGGGTTGCCATATCGGCGACTGTCACTACATTGAGGGAAACTATCTGGCGCGGCGCAAGATGCATTTGATTATGGAACTGATCGAATTCATTGGGGTCGAACCGAACCGCTTCCGCATGTCATGGGTATCGGCAGCCGAGGGCGCTAAATTTGCCCAGGTCATCACGGATTTCGTCAACGACCTCAAGCCGCTAGGGCCGCAGGAAAAGCTGAAAAAGGTGGTTGGCTTATGATTAATCTTCAGGATATCCGCGACACCGCGAGGGACATGCTCACCAAGGGCGAAGTCCGCGCCGTTATCGGCTACCGCCGGGGCAGCCGAGGCATGCTCGCCGAACCGGCTTTCATCACCGACCCCGCGCAGGCCGACGATCTGGTGTGGGATCCGACCTGTTTCCACAATCTGTCGCTGTATCTGGTCGAAGACCGCAAGTTTCTGACACATATCCGCAAGACCGCGAACGCGCCCATCGCAATCATCGCAAAGGGATGCGATGCGCGCTCCATCGTCGTGCTGATGCAGGAACATTATTTCAAGCGCGAAGATGTCTACATCATCGGCGTATCCTGCGAGGGCACCGGCGTGGTGGATGAGCGCAAACTGGCTCCCCACCTGAACGGCGCGCACGCGACAAACGCCGATTTTGACGGTGACGATTTCGTGTTCGCCACGGCGGAAGGCGAGAAGCGTTTGCCGGCCCGCGAGGTGATGGCGGATCGTTGTCTGGAATGCCGCACACCCTACCCGAAGGAGCACAACGCGGTGCATGGCGAAGACAAGACCGGTCGCCAACTTTCGGAACCGTTCGCCGCGCTGACCAAATTCGAAGCGCAGGGAAACAGCGAGCGCTGGGATATCTGGAGCCGCCATTTCGACCGTTGCATCCGCTGTTTCGCGTGCCGCTCGGTGTGTCCGATGTGCTATTGCGACGAGTGTGTGGTGGACAGCATCACCTTCCCGGTAACCGCAGAAACTACGGCGGAGGACAAAGCCAACCGCATCCGCTGGATCGAGCGTTCTGCGGTGCGTTCCGAAAATATCACCTATCTCATGACGCGCGCCATGCATCTGGCCGGACGCTGCACCGATTGCGGCGAATGCGAGCGCGCCTGCCCGGTCAATGTCCCGATACGGATGCTAAACAACAAAATGGAACGTGAAGCACGCGAAAAATTCGGTTTTGAGCCTGGCGCGAGCATAGGAGGACCGTCGCTGGTGGCCTCCTTCCTTGATAGCGACCCCGGCGATTTCATCAGGTAACAGCATGGAAAAAATTCTAGACAAGAAACAAATCGACAGCTGGGTTGCCGCATTGACCGAATGGGAGGTTCATGCGCCGACTCTGGAAGAGGGCATCTGGACGTATCAGCCGGTCAGCGGAGCGGTCAGGCTCGACCATCCCAACACCAACCAGTCGCCCAAAGGATTTGCTTTTCCGCAGCGCGAGATATTTTTCTCGTTCGAACAGATCAAGGGCGAGGCACCGCGCCTGACCCAGATACTGCCGAAGGAGCAACGCCATGCCGTGTTCGGCGTGCGCCCCTGTGATGGTCGCGGAGTGCCGCGCATGGACAAGGTGTTCACCGACCATGTCGAGGATCCCTATTACAATGCGCGCCGCAAGAATGTGGCCTATATAGGACTGGCTTGCAACAAGCCGCCCAGCCCAAACTGTTTCTGCCTGTCGGTCGGCGGATCGCCGGTTTCCACCGACGGCCTCGACATCCAGTTGACCGACTTGGGTGACCGCTATTTCGTGAAGGCCATCACCGAAGCAGGCAAAGCGCTGATGGCGGCAGGCGGGAAACTGCTCACCAATCCTTCTACTGCCGACCAGAAACAACTGAAGCAGGTACATGCCGATGCGGTCGCTTATCCGCAGCGCAAGATCAACGACCCGGATGGTGCACCGGTCAAACTGAAGGCGAGCTTCAATTCGCCGCTCTGGGAAGAAATGGCGCGCGCCTGCATCGGCTGCGGCATTTGCACCTACCTGTGCCCGACCTGCCATTGTTTCGACATCAATGACGAAGTGCAAAGCAAAGCGCCGCTGAAAGGCCAGCGGGTACGCACCTGGGACAACTGCCAGTTCCCCGATTTCACCATGCACTCGTCCGGTCACAATCCGCGCGAGAACACCGGCGCGCGGCTGCGCCAACGGGTAAATCACAAGTTCCAATATTTCCACGAAAATTTCGGGATGCATCAATGCACTGGTTGTGGCCGCTGCGTCAGCGGGTGCCCGGTGGGTATCGATATCGTCGCTGTAGTCAATAAGGTAACCGAACATGCCGGATAACATCTATCTTCCGCAACTGGCCAGGGTCGCCTCCATCAAAGAAGAGGTGGCGGGCGAACGCTCCATTAAAACTTTCCGCGTCGAGCCGGTGGACGGCAAACTCTTCGACCATCAATGCGGCCAATGCGCGATGCTTTCCATCTTCGGTCGCGGCGAATCGATGATCTCGATCGCCTCCTCGCCGCTGACCCGGGAATATAAACAATTCAGCATCATGCGGGTGGGACGGGTGAGTTCCGCCTTCCATGAACTGGAGGTCGGCGATGTCGTCGGCATTCGCGGCCCTTACGGCAACAGTTTTCCGATCGACGACTGGCGCGGCAAAAATCTGTACTTTATCGGCGGCGGCTGTGGCCTTGCGCCGATCTGGCCGGTGATCACCACCGCAGTGGCGCAACGCGCCAACTTCAAGAACATCACCGTGTTTTACGGCGGGCGCACCTCGCGCGACATCATGTACCGGACGGAGCTCGAAAAGCTGCGCGACTCTATCGATGTGCATCTGTCGATAGACAAGGCCGAGGAAGGTTGGAATGGCTACTGCGGCTTCGTCCCGGCAGCCGTGATGGACAAGGATCCGGTCCCCGACAACGCCATCGCGATCACCTGCGGACCGCCGATCATGATCAAGTTCGTGATCCAGAACCTGAACAAACTCGGATTCAAGGACGAACAAATCTACACGACCATCGAAAATAAGATGAAATGCGGCATCGGAAAATGCGGCCGCTGCAATGTCGGCAAGGACTACGTGTGCGTCAAGGGGCCGGTGTATTCATGGGCGGTACTGAAAAATTTGCCGGAAGAATATTAACAAGGTAGATTGGACACGCTTTTTTGCCTACGCGGTTAACGAAGGCTATTTCTGTGTGGGCGCAAAATCGTGCCCACCCTGCAGCCTGCCAAACAGAATTTGATAATTAAGAGGTAATGAAGTTATGAATATTAGTGGAATGCTCCATGGGGCAGGGCTGCTCAAAATTGTTGATTTTCCGTCCTCCGAAGTGCTTGGCCCAGAAGCCAGCGAACACGATATCCACAGCATGATCGAGCGCTGCGGTTCAGTTTTCGTAAAGCCAATTTTCAGGGGAGGCATTGGCAAGAAGGGTAAATCTGGGCTGATCGGACGCGCCAGCGACCTGAAGTCTGCACTGGCCGAAAAAGAGCGCCTGTACTTTGCCGAATATAAAGTGGGCGAGGTCATGTACAAATCGCGCGGAGTCACTTTCGAAGGCGCGATTCCCGCCAAACATGAGATTTATTTTTCCATTACCGATTCGACCCGCTATCGCGCGCCAGTCATGACGCTCACGCATCACGGCGGCATGGATATTGAAGAGCTGGACAAGACCCAGATCATCGAAGTCCCGTTCGATCCGCTGACCGGACTCAAATCCTTCATCGTTTCCAATGCGCTGTCCGACCTCGGCGCGCCAAAGGAAATCGTGTCACCGCTGGTGCAGCATCTGCCAAAACTGTGGGATCTATATCATCATTACGGCATGTCGACGCTAGAGCTCAACCCTATCCGCATGATGGAAGGTAAAACCGGTTCGCTGATACCGGTGGCCTGCGACTTCAAGTGCGGCTTCGACCGCGACGATCCGCGCATGAACCGCCTGAGCCTGCCCGACGACCTGTTCGTTAGCGAGGCTAACGACTTTGAACAGGAGATCAACGAGCTACGCACCTATCAGGGGCAGAGCGACGTTTACGTGATCAATGACAAGGGTACCATCCTCGCCCCCACCTTCGGCGGCGGCGCAAACTCGCTGGTTACCGAGGTGCTGGGCAACGATGCCATCATCTCCTCCGATTTCGGCGGCAACCCGCCCTACGAGAAGATGTACGAAGTGCTGCGCATCTCGCTCAAGTACTATCTCAAACAGTCGAACGTGCTGTTTATCATCGGCGGCAAGGCCAACAATACGGACATCTTTGTCACGTTCCGGGCGATGGCCGACGCGCTGCGCGATTACTTCAGCGAACACGGCCCGACACCGCTGTATGTGGTAATTGGCCGTGGCGGCCCCAACCTGATACGCGGCATGGGTGTATTCAAGGATGTGCTCGACTCGCTGCGTATTCCCTACCGGATTTTCGGCTTCGACTCTGCGATGACCGACGTGGTGAATTACGCGCAGGAAGCGGATCGCTGGATGAAGAGCGGTGGCCGCGCCGAAGTGGCGAAATTGCTGGGTCTGCCAGCCAACGCCTGAGCAAAATCAACAACGATCAACTCTGCCAGCATGGGCACAAGAACGTGCCCGCCCTACCAATTAGTAAAGGTGACAAGCAATGAGAAAGCCCGGAATCGAAAAATTCAAATACTTCGTAGGCATCCGCTCCCTGGCCGATATCGCAACCCGCGAGGATCGTGTCTGCGTGCTCAATATCATGGGCAACGAATCGCGTGCGGTGACCCCGGTCAGCCACTCCTATTCGGGGGGCAACATCGTATTCGGCACCTCTCCCGGTC
>CAIZNF010000108.1 GCA_903934275.1 uncultured Nitrosomonadales bacterium | reverse complement strand
GCCCACCATGTCGGGCAGAGCCCGACCTACATTTTTGGTTCCGGCTTGTCCGGCTTAGGTTCGTGCTCGCTCGGTTTAGCGATGTTTTAAAAACTAACGGGCATCTCTTCTACCGCAAATATTCGGCGATGTTCGCGAATAGCGTAGCGGTCGGTCATCCCGGCAATGTAGTCGGCAACTGTGCGGGCGCGATCCGATTCTGTCTGATTGGCCTGTGGCTGCATTTGCGGGGGCAGCAAGCGACTGTCTGCCATAAAAATATTAAACAAATCGCCGATGATGCGCTGCGCCTTGGCACTCATGCGCATCACAAGATAATGGCGATATAAATGGGTGCGCAGGAATTTTTTTAGCGCAAGTTGTTGTTCGTTCACTTCCGGGTTGAACGCGATTAATGCTGGCGCGTTGCGCACGTCTTCTATGGTGTTCAAGCCTCGTGTGCCGATGTTGCGCTCACTCTGTTGAATCAAATCCGACACCAGTGTATTGATCATGCGCCGCACGGTTTCATGCACCACACGCCGCTCCGGCAATTCGGGATAAGCGTCGCGAACTTCCTTTAAATGCGTTGCCACTAGCGGTACTGTAGCCAGTTGCTCCAGTGTTATCAGGCCGGAACGCAAGCCGTCATCTACATCGTGATTGTTGTATGCAATCTCATCGGCCAGGTTGGCGATTTGCGCTTCCAACGATGGGCTGCGGTCATGTAAAAAGCGTTCGCCCAGCTCGCCCAGCTGTGCGGCATTATCTGCCGAGCAATGTTTGAGAATGCCTTCGCGTGTTTCAAAACACAGATTCAGCCCGTCAAACGCGGCATAGCGTTCTTCCAATAAGTCCACCACACGCAACGATTGCAGGTTGTGCTCGAAACCGCCATAGGCTTTCATGCAGGCATTCAACGCATCCTGCCCGGCGTGGCCGAACGGCGTATGTCCCAAGTCATGCGCCAGTGAAATCGCTTCGGCAATATCTTCGTTAAGATGTAAACGCCGCGCGATGGAGCGCGCGATTTGCGCTACCTCGATGCTATGTGTAAGGCGGGTGCGAAACAAGTCGCCCTCGTGATTTACGAACACCTGAGTCTTGTATTCGAGGCGACGAAATGCGCCAGAATGGATGATGCGGTCGCGGTCACGCTGGAATTCGCTGCGGCCGTGCGGCGCCTCTTCATGCACGATCCGTCCGCGCGTGTTGTGTTCGCTTACTGCGTAAGGCGCAAGCTCAGTCATGTGCGGTGCAGGCCTTTAGTGTCAGCCGCAACAGCTCAGGTGGCACGTCGCCGAAAACCACGGCGCGACCTATTTCTTCGAGCAGCACGAAACGTATTTTGCCGTCTTCCACTTTTTTGTCCAGCCCCATCAATTCCAGGTATTTTTCCACGCCCAAATCAGGTGCGGCGATGGGTAGTCTGGCGCGTTCGAACAAGCCGCGAATGCGCGCCACATCCTGTGACTCAATCCAGCCTAAACGCTGCGACAAATCTGCTGCCATGAGGGTGCCCGCAGCTACGCTATCGCCATGCAACCAGTTGCCATAGCCCATACCAGACTCAATGGCATGCCCGAAGGTGTGCCCCAGATTCAGCAGGGCGCGCTCGCCGCTTTCGCGTTCGTCAGCCGCGACGACCTCAGCCTTGTTCTGGCAACTGCGAGTAATGGCATATTGCAATGCTTGTGTGTCGCGCGCCAGCAGCTTGTCCATGTTTTGCTCCAGCCATTCGAGAAATGGCAAATCGCGGATCAGGCCATATTTGATGACTTCGGCAATGCCTGCCGAAAGCTCGTTGTCCGGTAGGGTACTCAGCGTATCCGTATCGGCCAGCACCAGTTGCGGCTGGTAGAACGCGCCGATCATGTTCTTGCCGAGCGGATGATTGATGCCGGTCTTGCCGCCCACCGAAGAATCCACTTGCGCGAGCAGCGTGGTGGGTATCTGGATGAATGGCACGCCGCGCAAATAGGTTGCCGCCGCGTACCCGGTCATGTCGCCGATTACGCCGCCGCCGAGCGCTATCAGAGGAGTGGTGCGTTCACAACGGTTTGTTAGTAGTGCATCGTAAATTAGATTGAGAGTGGCTATGTTTTTATATTTTTCACCGTCCGGCAGGATGATCGGCAGGCTGCTGACACCAATGCGCTGCAAGGTTTGCAGGAGTCTTTGCAGATAGAGCGGAGCGACCGTCGTGTTGGTAACGATGGCAACCCGCTTGCGCGGCAAAACGCGTTGCAGCAATTCCGGCTGATCTAGCAATCCGCTACCGATATGTATCGGATAACTGCGCTCCTCTAATCCTACAGTTAATGTTTGCATCATTTTTCTGGCTAATTGTGTGCGGGCATGTTGTCTTCATAAACAGGATGAGCGTAGTCAAACGTAGGTCGGGCTACGCCCGACATGGTGGGTATAACCCACCTTACGGTTAACCCGATACCCTGTTATTCTGTTTAAACTTTTCTATTTCGTCCAGCAGGTGCAACATTAAAATATGTGCGCTTTGCTTGCTGCTTTGAATGACTATATCTGCAATCTGTTGATACAAGGGGTCGCGTTGTTGGTGCAACTCTGCCAGCTTGGCGTGCGGGTCGGCGGTTTGCAGCAGCGGGCGATTACGGTCATGTCGGGTGCGTTGCCACAAATCATGCACGCTTGCTTTCAGATAGATGACGATACCGTTCTGCTGTAATGCGATACGATTTTGTTCTGCCAGCACCGCGCCGCCGCCAGTTGCCAGAACCATGTTGTCACGCATGGACAGATCGCAAATAACCGAACTTTCACGCTGGCGGAAACCGGCCTCACCCTCGATATCGAATATATGTGGGATCGTCACGCCGGTGCGTTTTTGAACCTCTTCATCGCTGTCCACAAAAGTCTTGCCCAGATGCCTGGACAGTGTGCGTCCCATAGTGGTTTTGCCCGACCCCATCATGCCTACCAGAACCAGGTTGCCGGAAGATAATTTGCGGTTGCCTTCTGGGGGAATATTTGCTTGATTGCTTTGCATAGCGCATATTGTAAACGATAAAAACAAAAGCCCGGATTGAGCCGGGCTTTTGTTTTTCCTATTTCAAAAAATCAGCGCAGATTCAGCGCATCCTGCACAATTTTTGGTGTGATGAAAATCAGCAGCTCTGTTTTTTTGTCGCTCTTGACTTTGCTCTTAAACAGCCACCCGACAACAGGCACATCGCCCAATACAGGAACTTTGTTGATGGCATCAGAGATATCTTGAGTAAACACACCGCCAATTACCACTGTTCCGCCATTTTCAACCATCACTTCCGTATTTACTGTTTTAGTGCTGATGCTTGGGGTGCTGCCACCGCCGAGATTGGCACCTGGCGTATCCTGGGTGGCGGTCAGTTTCATGTTGATGTGTTCGTCTGGTGTAATTTGCGGGGTCACATCAAGGCTTAGGGTGGCTGATATAAAGGCAGTGGTAGTGGCTCCGCTGCTGGATGCCTGTTGATATGGGATTTGCGTGCCGGACGCAATCTTGGCGGTAACCCTATCCTTTGTCACCACACGCGGGCTGGCAATATTTTTGGTTGTGCTGTCCACTTCCGATGCCGCTAATTCAAGCTTCAGCACTTGGGTTGCGGCGGGGTTAAATATTGAAAGTGCCATGAGGGAGGCGGCGGGCAGATTTATATTGCTGCCCGCAGTGGGAATGGTGGCGCGTGTAGCGGTCGGCGTGGCACCGCCTACGGCAAAGCCTGCATTTGCGGCTACTGCATCGCCGGTAATGCCCAATTTCGCTCCCAAACTATGGGTGAAATCGTCCGTTGCCGAAACGAACCGCGCTTCGATCAATACCTGGCGCACTGGAACGTCAATTTGCTTGATCATTTTGCGCACTTCCTCTAGGCGTGAGGGCGTATCCTGAATAAATATCGTGCTGGTGCGAGAGTCGGATACTGCGCTTCCGCGCTTCGACAGGACGGGTTGCTTCGCGTTGGTCAACAAGGTGATCATTTCGGCTACTGTTTGATAGCTGAGCTGAAAGCTTTCGGTACGCAGTTCTTCCAGTTCAGAGATTTCCTGGCGCGCGGCCAAATTGATTTTTTCCTTGGCGGCGATTTCCTCGCGAGGGGCCACTTGAATTACGTTGCCGTTCTTGCGCATATCCAAGCCACGGCTTTGCAAAATAATATCCAGAGCCTGATCCCACGGCACGTCTTTTAGGCGCAGGGTGAGATTGCCGCTCACCGTATCGCTGATCACCATGTTCAACTCGGTAAAATCGGCAATCACATTCAATGCTTCACGAACATCGATTTTTTGGAAGTTGAGAGTCAGTTTTTCACCCGCGTAGCCGGCTTGGTTGCCCTTTACCAATTTATTGGGGTCTTCGGCCAACGATTTCACTTCAATAATAAATTTGTTGTCGGTTTGGTAGGCGGCATGTTCCCACGAGCCCTTGGGTTCGATCACCATGCGCACATTGTCGCCCTGCGCAAAGGTATCCACGCCTTGTACTGGAGTTGCAAAATCGACTACATCCAGTTTGCGCTGCAGATTGTGCGGCAGACTGGTTTTAAGGAAATCGACTATCAGTGTCGTGCCCTGTTGGCGGATGTCTATGCCAATTCCGGAATCGGAAAGATCAATTTGAATACGGCCTTCGCCATTTTTCCCGCGACGAAAATCAATGTCGCGCAACGAATGTTTCTGTGCGCCAGGTTTTGCCTCGGCAAAGCGTGTCGCCTCGCTGGCTGCGGCATTGGCTGTAGCCTTGCCCTGCAGAGTAATCAACAGGCTGCTGCCATCAATCTTGGTGTTGTAGGTAAGCATCTGATTGAGATTAACCACCAATCGGGTGCGATTTCCGGCTTGAACAATATTGGCGCTACGCAAATCCCCTTCATTAAAATCTTGTGCGGATTTACCCAAACCGTTAGCGGTATTCGGGAAGTCAAACGCGATGCGTGGAGGAGTGTTGATGGTAAACCCTGCCGGCAAATTTGCCAGAGGTTGCGCCAAATCGACCTTGATGATGGTCATCCCATTGCCGGCGCTGCTGACGCTCAGTGCGGTAATGCTATTTTGCGTCTCGGCCTGTGCTTGCGCGCTCAATATACCCAGCAGGACGAATATGCCCAGTAATCGAACCATGATATAAAATTGTCTCATTGTCTTACTCCTAAACCGGACGAACCGGAAACAAACTTTAAAAACTGTCTTAGATC
>CAIZNF010000107.1 GCA_903934275.1 uncultured Nitrosomonadales bacterium | reverse complement strand
GTGATTGGGCACATATCCGCAACTGACTGAAAATCTGCGTTAATCTGCGTAATCTGCGGATGAAGTTGCCGTTTTTAGGGTCAAACATATGCGTCGTCGCAATTTTTTACTCGCGCCTTGTCTCGCTTATAACCAGCCACTTGGCTACCGTTCTTTGGTGGCCTAGTGGAATGGCTAGTAGTTCCATCAGGATTTTGAATTTATAGAGGCCCCCTTATGCCGGGCCACTTTTGGCCGCGTGGTTATTTCATCAACTCTTCAATTTCTGCCACCGATTTTGGCGCGGCTATGGTCAATACTTCATTTCCTTGCGCGGTAATCACCACATCATCTTCGATACGGATGCCGATGTTCCATAACGCTGGTGGCACGTCATCGGCGGGGCGAATATAGCAGCCCGGCTCGACGGTCAGCACCATGCCGGATTGCAGAGCGCGCCAGTCACTGCCGATTTTATAATCGCCAACATCATGCACATCCATACCCAGCCAATGCCCGGTACGGTGCATGTAAAATTTTTTGTAACTTTCGCTTTCCAGCACGGCATCCACGCTGCCCCTACACAGCTTGAGATCGATGAAGCCTTGCACCAAGACGCGCAACGCGGCGTTATGCGGCGCATCCCAAGTGTTGCCGGGCCGGGCTGCAAAAATCGCGGCGGCTTGTGCGGCGAGCACGATCTCGTAGACATCTTTTTGCGCGGCGGAAAAACGCCCGTTCACCGGAAATGTGCGTGTGATATCTGAGGCGTAACCGTCCAGCTCGCAGCCCGCATCGATCAGCAGCAAATCGCCATCCTTGAGCATGGTGTCGTTGCCCACATAATGCAGCACGCAAGCATTTGCGCCACCAGCCACGATGGAGGTATAGGCGGGATGGCGCGCGCCGTGGCGGCAAAATTCATGCAACAATTCCGCCTCGACCTGATACTCGAATTGTCCGGGGCGGGTGAATTGCATGGCGCGCCGGTGCGCCTGGGTGGAGATAGCGGCCGCACGGCACATGGTGCCCAGTTCGTGGTCATCCTTGAACAATCGCATTTCGTCGAGCAGCGCGCGCACGTCGCGAATCTCATCCGGCGCGCGGATGCCGCTGCGCATTTTGGCTTGTACCGCGCCGCGCAGCTTGATGATGCGCTGATCCCATGCGGCATCAAAACCGAGCGGATAAAACAACGCGGGCTGGTCGCCCATCAGTTCGGTTAATTTTTCATCCAGTTGCGCGATGGAATAAGCCGCATCAAAACCGAATTGCTCTTTTGCGGCATCGGGGCCAACACGGTAACCGTCCCAGACTTCGCGCTCCGGATTTTTTTCACGGCAGAATAAGATGGACTGCGGCTGGCTTTGCACATCCTGACTGGCAACCAGCACCAGCACCGCTTCCGGCTCGATAAAGCCGCTCAAGTAATAAAAATTGCTGTCGTAGCGGTACCCGTAATGCGTATCGCCGTTGCGCGCCACTTCCGGTGCGGTGGGAATGATGGCGATGCCATGCTGCATTTTTTCCAGCAAGTGGGCGCGGCGTTGTGTGTAGATGGTCGTGTCAATAGTCATGGCGCATTGTGCGATGAACGGGGTGTTTTCTGCAATGAACAAATTTGGCTGTCTAGTTCGGCGAGACGTTGCGGTGTGCCGACATCCACCCACAAACCTTGGTGGTGTTCGCCGCTGACCTTGCCGAGGGCGATTTTCTTGCGCAGCAGGGGCGCGAGTGGGGCGACGCTGCCACGCGGAATATCCTTGAACAGCGAAGGCTGATAGATGCCGATGCCACTGAAGGTCAGAAGAGCGAGGGGTGGGGAGTGGGGCGTGTGACGTGGACAAATACGCCCCCCGGATAAAGCGAAATCGCCGTTTGGGTGATGGGATGGGTTGTCGATCAGCACCAGATGTGCGGCATCGCCGCTGGCTTGCAGCGCGGCGGCATGTTCCGCCAAGCGGGCAAAATCATAGTCGCAAAATATATCGCCATTGACTACGGCGAAGGGCTGATCGCCGAGCAGCGGCAGCGCATTGGCGATGCCGCCCGCAGTTTCCAACGCGCTGGCTTCGGGTGAGTATTGAATGCGCGCGCCGAACCGGCTGCCGTCGCCCAGCGCGGCTTCGATTTGCGCACCGAGATGAGAATGATTGATCACCAATTCGCGGATACCGGCGCGCACCAGTTTTTCGATATGCCAGACAATCAGCGGCTTGCCGCCGACTTCCAGCAGGGGCTTGGGGGTATGGTCGGTGAGCGGCCGCATGCGTTCGCCGCGCCCCGCCGCCAAAAGCATCGCAATCATGATTTTACTTTTCTCACGATTGCCCTTTCCGGGTGAAACAACTAACCATTCGACTAGGCTGCAAACGGTCGCAGCCAAATCGCTGGTTATCCCGCTTGCGGGGGAAAGTTGGGTAGGGGGAAATGTGTAGCGTACTCAAAATGTGTAACCCTCTTGAATGCCGCTTGGTTCCAGCTCATCGAGCAGATTCAACAACGGCTTAAGGTCGATGTAGCGCACGCAAGCGGCGCGCAAGTAATCCCTTACTAGCGGTAAATCTTTCAGGTAGCCGTCCTTGCCGTCGCGATGGTATAGCCGCGCAAAAATGCCCAGCACCTTGAGATGGCGCTGCACGCCCATCCATTCGTAATCGCGGTAGAACTCGGAGAAGTCATCGGCCACCGGCAGCCCGGCCTTGCGCGCTTTTTCCCAGTAGCGTATCAGCCAGTCGAGCGTTTCGGCTTCTTCCCAGCGGATATAGGCATCCTTGAACAACGATGCCAGATCGTAGGTGATCGGGCCGTACACGGCATCCTGAAAATCGAGAATGCCGGGCGAGGTTAAAAGATTGTCCTTCTCGTTTTCCTCTTCTCCCGCTTGCGGGATAGCCATCAAGTTGCGCGAATGATAGTCGCGGTGTACATACACGCGCGGTTGGGCAAGATTGTTGGCGACGATGCGCGCGAAGACTTCTTCCAGCTTGGCGTGCTGCTTGTCGGTAAGCGTGGCGTTGAGGTGTTTGCCGATGTACCACTCGGGGAACAGGCGCATCTCGCGCAACAACAGTGCTTCGTCATAAGGCGGCAATTCGTTGTCACGCGAGGCGAGCTGGATTTTTATCAGGGCATCGGTAGCCGCACCATATAGTTCGTGGGCGAGCCCCCCGCTACACAGAGCCTGAAGATAAGTGGTGTTACCGAGGTCAGACAGCAGCAGGAAGCCTTGCTCGAGGCTCTGTGCATACACATGCGGCACGTGCACCCCGGTAGCCTCAAACAGTTTGGCGATATGCAAAAATGGGCGACAATCCTCGTGCTGCGGCGGAGCATCCATCACGATCAACGAGCGAGTTGCGAAGCTGGCACGAAAATAGCGGCGGAAGCTGGCATCGGCGGAAGCGGGTGCGATGGTGAAAGTTTCGTTTGGGAATTGTCCGCGCAACCATTCAGTAAGTTTTTGTTGGCGTAGCATAATAGGCTTTTCGGGTGGCGTTAATGGTAAACTGTCAAAGTTTATCACCTTAATATTTATTACTGCGCATTATGCGGTGTCGTTCAAAATCCATTTTATTCGCTTTATTATGCATATCCGCGCACCAAGCTGCCGCAGATACATATTCGCCCGCGTTGCGTATAGACAAGACCTTTATGGCAATGGAGCCGCCTGCACAGGGAACCCCATCATTTGTAGAAGCGGATCATCTGGAAGGTAAAAAGGAAAACCAGATCGAGGCGACGGGTAACGCGGTATTGCGCAAGCGCGGGCAATCCCTTCGCGCGGATCGGTTGTTGTATTTTCAGGACACGCAGGATGTCGATGCGCAAGGCTCGGTGGTGTTAAATCAAGCAGGCAGCACCATCAGCGGCCCGCATCTCAAACTAAATCTGGACACCAGCGCCGGCATCATGGAGCAGCCGGTGTTTTATTTCGCAGAGAATGATGGGCGAGGCTCGGCAGATGTGATGCATATTCATGATAAGCAGCATTACACTCTGGATAAGGCGACCTACACCACTTGCACCGCCGACAATCAAGACTGGCTGCTGAAAATGAGCGGGCTGGAAATTGACCGTGACCGGCAGATCGGCACAGCCCATCATGCCTGGGTCGAATTCATGGGCGCACCTATCCTGTATTCGCCATGGATGGATTTTCCGCTCAGCAAAGATCGTAAATCGGGTTTTCTGTCACCGATTGTTGGCAACACAATCATTAGCGGCAGAGAGGTCACCTTGCCGTATTACTGGAATATCGCGCCAAACCGCGATGCGACCATTGCACCGCGCGTGATGACCAATCGCGGAACTATGCTTTACAACGAATTTCGTTATTTGGAACCCGCTTACAGCGGTGAAATGCATTTGGATTACCTGCCCAACGACAAACTTGCCAAACGGAACCGGGGGCACATGACCTTGCAACATAACCAGCACATAGCCAATGGATTCAGCGGCCATGTCAATTTAAACAGTGTTTCGGACGATGGGTATTACCGCGATTTGGCCAATACAACGGAATTAACTTCACAGAGCAGCCTGTTGCAGGAAGTTGCGTTGAACAATAACGCCGGTTGGTGGGATGCATCCGCACGAGTGCAACGCCACCAAAGCCTGATACCGAACAGCACGACTTATAAACGTTTGCCGCAATTGACGCTAAATGCCCGTCCAAAATATGCCGACACCAATCTCGCGTTTTCCGGCGAATATGTTGATTTCGCCCACCCCACCACGCTGAATGCCAAACGATTGGCGATTAACGCCAGCGCCAGCTATCCGCTGATCAACGCCCCGGCGTTTTACCTCACGCCAAAAGTTGCTCTGCGCAGCACGCATTACACGATTGGCGCGAATAACCCCAGCGCCTTGCCCAATGCCTCACGCACCTTGCCGCTTTATAGTGTGGATAGCGGGGCGGCGTTCGAAAGCGAATCAACTCTATTCGGTGGCGATTATCTGCATACTTTGGAGCCGCGCGCCTTTTATGTGTATGTGCCGTACAAAAATCAAGACTCATTACCCATTTTTGACTCGGGGCAGGCAAGCTTCGATTTTACCCAGATATTCTCCGAGCACCGCTTTATCGGGAATGATCGCGTGGGAGACGCAAATCACATCACCCTGGCGTTGACTTCGCGTTTGCTGGAACAGGAGAATGGCAGAGAGCGATTGATGTTGATGGTGGGCGAGCGCTTCAGCTTTAAAACTCCACAGGTCAATTTGCCGCAAACCAATTTTGGCGCACCCACGACAACGACCAACAAATCTGATATTTTGCTTGCTGCTTCCGGGCAAGTTACCAACACCCTGGGCTTCAGCAGCGGCCTCCAGTACGATCCGCATTTTGCGCACACTCAGAATTATAATGTCACGGCGAATTACCGGCCAGAAGTGGGTAAAACGCTTAACCTCGGCTACCGTTTTAACCGCAACACGCTGCGCCAAATAGATGTTTCCGCGCAATGGCCGCTGTTCAGTCATTGGCATGGGGTGGCGCGCTTGAATTATTCTTTGCAGGACAACAAAACTTTGGAGTCGGTAGCTGGCCTTGAGTACAACCAAAGTTGCTGGACGTTCCGCTTGGTGGCGCAGCGCTTTGTGGTTGCCGCACAGCAAGCCAACGTCGGCGTTTTTATGCAGCTCGAGCTGAATGATTTGGTCAGTGTCGGACAGGATGCTTTGTCTGCCATAAAAAGAAATGTGCCCAGTTACACCAAACTAAATGACAAACCCGCTGACAAACCCAGTTCGGTCTTGCGTTGAACAAGCCGGAGAGATGAAAATGACGTTCAAAATAACCTTCCCCGCGCTGATTTGCTGCGCAACACTTGCGGCAATGCACTCTGCTTATGCCGCCAATACCGCGAAGACGCGTCCCGCACAAGCTGTGCCCGCCAAGAGCGCACCAAAAAAAATTGACCTTCAAAAAACGGACCCGCAAAAACAGGTTGCACTGATTGATTCTGTCGTTGCGGTAGTCAATGATGATGTGATTACCCGCCAGGAGTTGGATGACCGTCTGCGCGCGGTGGTGCAGCAATTACAGAAACAAGGCACACCGTTACCCGAACCCGAGATGTTGGAAAAACAAATTCTCGAACGTATGATCAGCGATATGCTGCAAGCGCAATTCGCCGGGGAAAGTGGTGTGCGCGTAGACGATACGCAATTGGATTTGGCGATTACACGCATCGCGCAACAGAGCAAAATTTCCAGTTTGGCAGAATTTCGCGCCAAACTGCAATCAGACGGCGTGGATTTCAAGAAATTTCGCGAGGAAATTCGCAACGAAATGATTTCCACACGACTGCGCGAGCGTGAAGTGGAAAGCAAGTTGATCATCAGCGATACCGAGATCGACAATTATCTAACCAATAAAACCAAGATGGGTGGCGAGGCCGAGGAGTTTCACCTTGCGCACATTTTGGTGGTGGTACCGGAACAGGCCAGCGCGGAGAAAATCCAGGCTGCCCGCGATAAGGCCGAACAGGCGCTGGGCCAATTGAAGAGTGGCGCAGATTTCGCGCAAATTGCGGCAGGCACTTCCGATGCCAAGGATGCGTTAAAGGGCGGTGATATCGGTTGGCGGCCCGGTGACCGTATTCCCCCGATGTTCATGGCCGAGTTGCAGCATCTGCAACCTGGGCAAACTACCGCGGTGTTACGCAGCCCAAGCGGGTTTCATATTCTCAAGCTGGTCGGGAAACGCAGCGGCAGCGCGCCGGTAGTGATAACGCAAACTCATGCGCGGCATATTTTGATTAAGACCAGCGAGATCGTGCCGGATGCCGAAGCCGGAAAGCGCATCATGGAAATCAAACAACGCATCGAAAACGGTGCCGATTTTGCCGAGCAAGCCAAGCGATATTCACAGGACGGCAGCGCGCAACAGGGTGGCGATCTGGATTGGCTGTCTCCGGGGCAGACTGTGCCGGAATTCGAAGATGCAATGAACAAATTGCAACCCGGCATGATAGGTGCAGCGCAATCGCAATTCGGCTGGCATTTGATACAGGTAATGGAACGACGCAATACCGATGTCAGCGCGCAACAGCAGCGCCAGCAAGCGCGTATGGCCATCAGCACATTTAAGTCTGACGAACAATACCAGGACTGGCTGCGCCAGTTGCGTGACCGCGCATTTATCGAATACCGCCTTGAAAAAAATCGGTAATTGGTGCCGGTAATTGTTGAAAAATATTTCTCCTTTTCCGCTGGCAATTACAGCGGGCGAACCCTCTGGAATAGGTGTAGACCTGTGCGTTCAGCTTGCCATTACGTCGCCCGACACACCCTTCGTTGTCATTGCTGATAAGCATTTGCTGCAACAGCGCGCGGCGCAGCTTGGCATAAATTTGCGCCTGCAAGACTACGTGGCTGGGCAAAAAAATGGGGGGAGGGGAATAGAAAGTGGAGATACACTTGATTCTCCCCACTCTCCACCTCACACTTCCCACTCCCTATCAATAATCCACATCCCGCTCGTTGCGCCCTGCCGCGCGGGCGTGCCGGATAAAGCCAATAGTGAGTATGTGCTGGCAGCATTACGCCGTGCCGTGCAAGGCTGTCAAACAGGTGAGTTTTCCGGCATCGTCACCGCACCGGTACACAAGGGTATCATCAACGATGCAGGCATACCGTTCACCGGACATACCGAATTTTTTGCAGAACAAACGGGTTCTGAGTCGGTGGTGATGATGCTGGTTGGCGGCGGGATGCGCGTGGCGCTCGCTACCACCCATCTTGCATTGAAAGATGTGCCTGCCGCAATTACCGCGCCGCTGTTGGAAAATGTACTGCGCATTATCCAGCATGATCTGCAACGCCGTTTTGGCATCGCGCAACCGCGCATTCTGGTGGCCGGTTTGAATCCTCATGCGGGCGAAGGTGGTTATCTGGGGCGCGAGGAAATCGAGGTAATGGCTCCATTACTCGACAAACTGCGCGCTGGTGGCATGAAAGTCAGCGCGCCGCTACCCGCCGATACGCTGTTTACCCCGCACCAACTGGCGCAGTGCGACTGTGTGCTCGCCATGTATCACGACCAGGGCCTTCCGGTATTGAAACATGCCAGCTTCGGCCAAGGCGTGAATGTCACGCTCGGCCTGCCGATCATCCGCACCTCGGTGGATCACGGCACTGCACTGGATTTGGCGGGCACCGGCAAAGCCGATTGCGGCAGCCTGCTGGAAGCGATCAGCCTCGCTGCGCAAATGGTGAAAAACGAGCGCGAACATCGTGCATAAAGCCAAGAAAAGATTCGGCCAGAACTTCCTTGTCGATGAACAAATCGTCGCTGATATCGTCAGCGCGATCCGCCCTGAACCGGAAGATAATATGGTCGAAATCGGACCAGGCCTGGGCGCAATGACGCGCCCGCTGCTGAAACACTTGGATCATCTGCATGTGGTGGAAATCGACCGAGATATTATCGCGCGGCTGGAACACGACTATCCGCAGAATAATCCGGAATCCAAACTGACCATCCATACCGGTGACGCGTTGGAGTTTGATATTGCAATGCTGCCCGCCCCGCTACGCATCGTCGGCAACCTGCCTTACAACATCTCATCGCCGCTGCTGTTCCACTTCGCGGCCTATACCGAACGCATCCGAGACATGCACTTCATGCTGCAAAACGAGGTGGTCGAGCGCATGGTTGCCGCACACTCCACGCCAGAGTACGGACGGCTGTCGGTAATGTTGCAATACCGCTTCAACATGGAAAAGCTGCTCGACGTTCCGCCGGAATCTTTTCGTCCCGCGCCCAAAGTGAACTCTGCCATCGTGCGCATGATCCCGCTGCCCGCCAATGAAATTCAAGTACGCAACGAGAAATTGTTTGCCGCAATTGTTGGCGCTGCGTTCGGTCAACGCCGCAAGACACTGCGCAACACCCTGCGCGATTACCTGAACGAAGCAGATTTCATACAGCTCGGCATAAATGCCCAACTGCGAGCGGAAAATCTTGGTGTGACGGAGTTTATAAAAATAGCCAATTATTTGAGTGATAGCAGTCACGATTTGGCCTGACATAATCCTGCCAGATTATCGGCGTGGAACAGCTGATCG
>CAIZNF010000106.1 GCA_903934275.1 uncultured Nitrosomonadales bacterium | reverse complement strand
TCGGCGATGCTTTCCAGTCCTGCCGCATAGGTCGGCATCTCGTGCCAATCCACATATCCGCCTGTCTTTACAGCACGATCTATGGCCGCTCGAAAAGCCTTGATGGTCGAGGCAGGGCCAGCCCTACGCCGCGCTTTCAACAGCAGATTTTCATACAGCACATCATCGCGCTTCGCGGATTCGAGCAGCCACTCCATTAGTGTTTCGGCATCCTGCAAGCCGACGAAATCGGTGATTTCTTTCCAAGGATTAGCTTTTTTCTGTTTGCCGGATTTCGTTCCGCTTTCGGGTTTGCTTTCAGCAAGCCATGCCAGCCCGACTGCGACGCAATGCTTGCAAAAATTGCCCTCCTCACCGTGCGGGCAGGAACACTCATATTCAATCCCGCCATCTTCTTCCCACAGCTTTACAGCGTAAGAATAAGAGCCTGCGACCTTGGCCGAAAGCATGTCGTCGGCCATCTTTAACCGGCTGACGGCATCGCTGTTGAAGTAAGCTTCACCACGGGCAAAAACAGCGGGGCCAGCGAGTTTTTTCAATTTTGCGGGGGATAAATGATCGGAGAGCATGATGGGTGTTCGATTTTTCAAATAGGAGCGTTGGTCAATTTGGATGGCGATGGGCGAGCGAATAGTTCAACATTCATTGCAGTGAGTGGTTTTTATGCAAAATAGAACGTGGTCATTCAGGCAATCCAGTTATTGAGAGGGCCGGAGTTCGTTGCGCTTAGTTCAACTCGCGCTTCAGGCCTGATATCAACTTACCCAAGCTGGGCGAAAACGGTGTGTCAAAGTTCAGGTGGGGTGCAATTTGTTCCGCCCAATGGGTTTTCTTCGGACCTACATTTGAAGGCTTATGCCCAAGGCATTCGGCAAGCTTCTCCCAAGCGCCAACCCGTGCATCGGGCAAAATGTTTTTAATCAGGGCAAGTTTTGCTTTGGGGAATGCTTCCTTTATTGCATTGGCATCTGCCAAAAACCAGGACTCGGTTTCTTCAATGGCCAACCGAAACAAAACACGTGGCGGTTTGGTCGAAAGGTTAAGCAACAACGTATTAAGCTCGGCAAGCATCTGCACGCAGTCATCATTGTCCACATCAACTAGAACGAGCACCAAGCATTGCTCATCCATGTATTTTCCGAATCCGCGAAGTTTTGCAGGCAACTGGTCAAATAGTCCCCGATGTTTGGGGTCGGGCCTCGACAATGGATTGGCTGGCAGTTTGCCGCGCCCCCAGTGCGAATGTATCCTGAAGTTGTCATTTTCGCTCAAACCAAAATGTCGAACCAAAACTTCGCGAACGACAGGCACGTCTGACGCACCCTCGGTTAACACTTCAATGAACATCAAGGATTTCCTCGACCGAAATGATCGCTGAACCACAGGCTTCCCATAGGTAGTCCTTCGTCGTAAAGTGCTTGAACCCCCTTGATGTCGGCAGCGCGTTCCAGCGTGCTAAAACCATCACTCCCCTTGTCCAAAATCCATACCTCATCGGGAGTTAAGGCATCAACAAAATTGGGGGCATGGGTAGTAATCAAAAGCTGTGGGCCCCGTGATTTTTCCGCATATTCCTTGAATTCGCTTGCCAAAGTAGCCAGCAGTTGATGATGAAGCCCATTTTCCGGTTCTTCGATGCCAATTAACGGCGCAGGGGCGGGGTCTTCCATTAACAGCAAGTAGGCCAACATTTTCAGTGTGCCATCAGACATGTCCTGTTGGTAAAAAGGAGTTTCAAACCCTTCCATAGAAAATTCGAGTATCAGTCGCCGATCAACCTCTGGCCTCGGCTTGATGCTGAGCACTCCTGGAATTTTTTTAGAGATACGAGACAATGCCTGCTGAAACCCATCCGGATTTTTCCGTTGGATAAACTGCAAGTATCTCGATAAATTTTCCCCGCTGCGATCAAGGTGAGGGTCTGCGCCTGCCTGGCTAGGTTTACGCGCCAAATCGGGCATAAAGTAAGACAGATACCATCCCGTCAAAAAATCTCTGAATGCCGCCACGCGCTCATGGTTTGCTAAAGTACCTAAAGTGGAAATGCCTAGCACCTGGCGATCCTTCATCTTGACGAGAATCTTCTCACTTCCTTCTGGCTCAGCTTGCTCACCTCCCCCTGTACCCGTATCTGGTTCAAACCCGGCAGTACCAGTCCACGCATACCCTTGCCCATCTGTAAGTTCCAGAAATGAATAAGGCTGCCCACTCTTTTGCCCACTTCGCCGCTGCCTTAATCGCTCGTAAACGACCTGTGCCCGTCCTTGAGCATCACAGTTAATATGCAGCGAGTAACTGATAGGCCGAGCCTTCTCTGTTTCTCGATAACGTATCTCGAATTTAATTGACTCCGTCGAACCTTTAGTCCTGATTTGTTCAAAGCCACCTCGATGCAGCTTGTCACAAGCAGCCTCAGCACCTTCGGCGAGACAGTCCCCCAAGAAACCAAGTGCGTCCAGCAGGCTCGATTTGCCGGAGCCATTCGCCCCTATTACTGTAACCAAACGCGGCAAGACTGCCTGCTGGCGTTCATACAGCGTCCTCCCTAGCGTCACATCGCGTAAAGCTCGAAAATTTTGAATTTGTATACCTTCAAGTATCGCCATTGTTTTTCCTCAACCTTTGTTTCACTCTGATCGTGCAGGTGCAATCACTTCGCGGTTACCGTTGCTCTGCATCGCGCTGACGATCCCCGCCGCTTCCATTTGCTCGACCAGCCGCGCGGCGCGGTTGTAGCCGATGCGCAGATGGCGCTGTACTAGCGAGATCGAGGCGCGGCGGTTTTTGACGACGATCTCCACCGCTTGGTCGTATAAGGGATCGGCTTCTGCATCCATGCTCAGCCCGCCTTCTCCACCATCTTCCGATACCTCTTCCATAGAATTGAGCACGCCGTCGATATATTGCGGCTCGCCTTGCGCTTTGAGATATTCGGCGATGCGATGCACTTCTTGATCGGAAACGAATGCGCCATGTACGCGCTGCGGATAGCCGCTGCCGGGCGGCAGGTACAGCATGTCGCCCTGTCCCAGCAACGCTTCCGCGCCCATCTGGTCGAGAATGGTACGCGAATCGATTTTGCTCGATACCTGGAACGCCACGCGCGTCGGCACGTTGGCCTTGATCAATCCGGTAATCACATCCACGGACGGGCGCTGCGTGGCCAGCACCAGGTGGATGCCGGAGGCGCGCGCTTTCTGCGCCAAGCGCGCAATCAATTCTTCGATTTTCTTGCCCACCACCATCATCAGGTCGGCGAGTTCGTCGATGAACACCACGATCAGAGGCAGCTCTTCAAGCGCCTCAGGATTCTCCGGCGTGAGCGTAAATGGGTTGGTCAGCGGCTGCCCGGACTTGATCGCATCGCGCAGCTTCTGGTTGTACCCGGCGATGTTGCGCACGCCGAAAGTGGACATCAGCCGGTAGCGCCGATCCATCTCCTGCACGCACCAGTTAAGTCCAGAGGCCGCCTGACGCATGTCGGTGACCACCGGGCAAAGCAGGTGCGGGATGCCCTCATAAACGGAAAGTTCCAGCATCTTGGGATCGATCAACAGCATGCGCACCTGCTGCGGAGTGGCCTTGTAGAGAATGCTCAGAATCATCGCGTTGATGCCCACCGATTTTCCGGAGCCGGTAGTGCCTGCCACCAGCACATGCGGCATCTTGGCCAGATCGGCGACCACCGGTTTGCCGGAAATATCCTTGCCCATCGCCATGGTCAGAGTCGAACCCATATCGGCATACACTTTCGAGCCGAGGATTTCCGACAGATGCACCATCTGGCGTTTCGGATTGGGCAACTCCAAGGCCATATAAGTCTTGCCCGGAATAGTTTCGACCAACCGGATGCTCACCACCGACAGCGCGCGCGCCAGATCCTTGACCAGATTGGTGATCTGGCTACCTTTCACGCCGACCGCCGGCTCGATCTCGTAGCGCGTGATCACCGGCCCGGGGTAGGCGGCGACCACATTAACCTCCACACCGAAATCTTTCAGCTTGCGCTCTATCAGGCGCGAAGTGAATTCCAGCGTATCGGCGGACACCGCTTCGATCTGCTGCGTCGCCGGATCCAGCAGGTGCAGCGGCGGCAGCGGCGAATCGGGCATATCAGCGAACAACGGAACCTGTTTTTCTTCGCTCATGCGCGCCGACTTGACCACTTCCACCAACGGCATTTCGATATGGATAGGTTGATGTTCTTCAACACGTTTTTTTTCTTCTTCGACGATGGCGACACGCTCGTTCATCGCTTGCGCGCCGATGCGCCGATCCTGCCGCGTTTGCCAGGCCATGCGAGCCAACTGGTAAACGTTTTCCAACAGCGTCCCCAGCCAGTCGACAAAACGCAGCCACGACAATCCGCTGAACAGGCTGAAGCTGGCGGCAATCAGCGCCAGCAGCAACAGTGTCGCGCCGGTAAAACCAAACATGCGCGTCAGGCCGTCGCCGATTACCGCCCCGAACATCCCGCCGGGAGCAAGCGGCAGTACTACTTTCAGCGTGTACAGACGAGCCGCTTCGAGCGCGCTGCTGGCAAGCAACAGCACCGCAAAACCCGCGACCGAAACCCACAATGCCCGCTTGTCGAAGATACTGTCGGAACGCAACTCGTGATAGCCCGCCCACACGCGTTGCAGCATAAATAATACCCACCACCACGCGGAAAACCCAAACAGGTAAAACAGTAAATCGGACAGGTACGCGCCCAGCACCCCGCCAGGATTGCTGGTCAGCGCGCCGCTGGCACTATGTGACCAAGCCGGGTCGGCGCGGTTATAACCATGCAACACCAGTGCGATATACAGCGCGCAGGCGACCAGCAACAGCCAGCGCGACTCGCGCAGTAACGTGAATAGTTTATTAGTCGGCAAACCGCCGCTTGCTTCAGCCATGGGGTGCAGCACCGATTAGTTTGAGTTTTTCTGCCGCGCGCACGGCTCCAACGCGGCTGCTTACGCACAAAACTTGGAATATTGTGGCAATGTGAACTTTCACGGTTCCTTCGGCAAGACACATTTTTTCGGCGATCTCCCTGTTGGATAAGCCGCTCGCAATGTGCGTCAATGTCTGTAGCTGTCGATTGGTCAAACCATGTTCTTCGGCGCGCAAATTGTGTTGCCCGGCACGACGCTTTGCTTTTCCATTTACCACATCGCGTACCTGCAACAATTGGGGCGGTGTGTATATGCCGCCTGCAAGCACCAGATTCAACGCACCCAGCATAACCGGCACGGCAGAATTTTTGCACACGAAGCCCATCGCACCATAATTCATCACCTTTTCCATAATTCCGTAACCGTCCTCACCGGACACCACCACAACCGGAATATGCGGGTAACTCTGATTGAAAAATTTGACGGATATCGGGCCTTCGCTGCCGGGCATATTCAGATCCAGCAGCGCCAAGTCCAGTTCTGGATGCTGCCCGGCAAGCTTCAAACCATCGGGGAAATTTCCGGCTTCAAATATCTCGGATACTCCGCCCTGCAACTGTTGCAGCACATATCGCATCCCTTCTCGGAACAATACATGATCATCCACCAGCAAAATTTTCATTGCGCGTCCTTGCTACCATTAAAAATATAGGTTGCTGTGCGGTAACGCCATTCTTTATTCATGTTGCCATTTCCTATTTTCGGTTTTTCAATCATATTCCAGCAAGCAACAGCCGAATATCATCGGTCAGCCAAACGGCACGTTGCGCAAGAGGCGCATGCAACCGTACCCTGCCGTTAGGGTCGACCAAAAACGTGCCAACACTGTGATCCATATTGTAGCCGGACGAAGTCGGCTGTTTTTGATACGCCACATAAAATGACTTGGCGGCCTGAGCCGTGGCTTGCGCATCACCATACAGACCGAGAAACGACGGATGAAAAGCGGGGACATATTTCGCCAACATCTCCGGCTTATCGCGTTCCGGGTCAACCGTAATAAACAGCACCTGCACCCTGCCTGCGTCAGCGCCAAGCATATCCATTACCTGCGCCAGGTCGGCCAAAGTGGTAGGACACACGTCCGGGCAATGGGTATAGCCGAAAAACAGCGCTACCACCTTGCCGCGAAAATCCGCCAGCGCACGCGGCTTACCGTTGTGGTCGGTCAAATGAAAGTCCGCCTGGGTGAATATTACGCTGACATCGCCAGCATGAAACGGTGAAGGCAGCTTGGGTTTTTCGCAACCGGCCAATAGCGCAACCAACAACAAGATAAATAAACCACGCATCACAGATACCTATTAAATTTAAAACCTCTGATAAAACTACAAACCATTCCACTGGTGTTTAATCCGCCCATTATTAACAGTTATCTGTAGGTCGGGTTAGCAGCTGTATCGCGTAACCCGACGTAATTTGATGAAAACGTCGGGTTACGGCGCAAAAAACTGCATCTAACCCTACCCACAGATACTTTAATCCTAAAAACCGCAGTTGACGGAAAATATTCTGGAATTCCAACGGATTATGCAGCTTCCGTAGGTGCGAATTCATTCGCACATAACCTGTTGTTCGTGCGAATGAATTCGCACCTACAAACCCGTCAACTGCGTTTTCTAGGATCATTTCGCTTTCTGTTGCGCAAACAGCGCATCCAGCTTCTGCTCGTAGTCGTGATAATTGATGCGCTCATACAGTTCCGTGCGCGTCTGCATGGTATCAACAACATGCTGTTGCGTGCCATCGCGACGGATTGCGCCATAAACGTTTTCGGCAGCTTTGTTCATGGCACGGAAAGCGGATA
>CAIZNF010000105.1 GCA_903934275.1 uncultured Nitrosomonadales bacterium | reverse complement strand
CTATAAATTCAAAATCCTGAATGAGACAAGGCGCGAGATAAATTTTAGTGTGTCGCACCCACTTGATATGTAAGCGATAAATTTATTGAGCTACGCAGTACCGCGATGAGATTTGGATTTATAGTTTAGTCCACAGACGTTAAAGGGGATACCCGTTTGCACTACTTATGGAGAAAGAGGAGTTATCTGGGGTTATTTTAACAACGACAACACGGTATTAGGCAAGGCATTCGCCTGTGCCAGCATCGCCGTGCCCGCTTGTTGCAGGATCTGGTTACGGGTCAGTTGCGCGGTTTCTGCGGCGAAATCGGCATCTTGGATCCGCGAACGTGCGGCGGAGAGATTTTCAGATGTCGTAGTCAGATTGGTGACCGTTGACGCGAAGCGGTTCTGAATTGCGCCGAGATCCGCACGGATGGCGTTAACTTGCGCCATCGCCGCGTCGAGTATATCGATCGCGGTCTGCGCACCGGCGGCAGTGCTGATATCGACCGAGGACAGTTTGGCCTTGGTACTGGATACCGACTGTCCGGCTGCGGTTGTATTCAACAGCCCACCATTGGCATTGACCATGTTGGTGGATACTGAGAACCCCCCGGAGTTTGAGTTAAGGGTGACCTTGCCTGCGATAACCGTAGAATCATAATGCGCGCTTTCTACTGTTGTGCCGCCGTCGTTAAGACTGACGGATGCGCCGGTAATACCGGTGACCAGGACGCTTTGCGCCACCGCAGGGGTCGCATTGCTGGGGTCGGTCACGGCCGCCGAGTGCGTGAAATTCTCGATCTTGATGTCATCACCGGCCGCACTGACCAGCCTCATGCTGCCGGCCGTGGGTATTTCGGCGGTAATGCCGGTGGCTCCGGTGCGCTGGTTGATCGCTGTGGCGAGGGCCGAAAGATCCACTGATCCCATCACCGTGGGAACCGTTGCAGAAACCAGTACGGCAGCGGTGTTCGACCCGTAGAGATTGAAAGACACCGTGCCTTCGGCACTCATCGCGCTGAACGTGGCCTCGGTACGTGCGGTGGCGGAGACCCCAGTGGTACCGGAAGCACCGTTGACACCAGCCGCAATCGACTTGGCGGTGGAGTTTTCTGCAATTGTGACGGCTTGCGTGGCCTGACCGGAAACCGTCATGGTCTGTGCGCTGACACCGTTGCCCTCGGCGATACCCACCGATGCGGTAAGCACCGTTGTAATATTGACACCATCGGACGCAGCACTGCTGAATTGTAGCGCATTGGTGGCAAATTGCAGGTTGTAGCCGGTATCCGCCGCGACCGTAACTTGGCCGCGTACCGAGGTGGAGTCGTTGCCCGCCTCAATCAGTGAAACCTGGGTGCCGTTCAGACCGGCGACCATATTGGTGGCGGTGATGGCCGCGATATTGGCGGAAGCGGTGGCAGATACGGCACCGGTAACGACGGCCAAACTCGCTATCGTGCTGGCACCGCTGTTGCTTACAAAAGACCATGTGGTGGCACCATAACCAGCACCTGCCGCTACGACGGTATTGCCAGTGCCGTCAGCTGCGCCGATCGTGCGCGCGACCTGAATGGCCGTACCTGCACCGCCGGTTTGCGTGAAGGTGAAGCCGGCTGCGGCAAGTGCCGCCGAGCCGGTCATGGCCGCATACATGGCATCGGTCGTGGTGCCTGCTGCGGCTGTCGTTGTAAACGAAACGGATGTGCCCCCCAGAGTCATGGTTCTCGCCGTTGTCATATCTGCCGCAACAAGAACCGTCGTGCTCATCGCAAAGTTTACAGTGGTATTGGCCAAGGCAAAGTTGGCGACGTTGATGTCCACCCCGGATGCGCTGGCGATGACGATGGCATCGCCTGTGGCGAAGCCGTTGGTGCCGTTGATCGACAGATCGGCGTTGCCGTTGGCCGTATTGATGTTCGTCACGGCGGTATTCAGTGCTGCCAGAATATTGGTGCGTGTGGCCGCATCGGAAGCGCCGACCGTATAGCTGATGGACTGCGTAGTACCCGCGACAGCACCCGCGTCAACCGACAGATCGAAACTGACAATATCGCCCACATCGACCGTATTGAGTGTGGCATGGTTGAGGATCGCGGTGAAATCGAGCGTCGCGGCGTTGTAACCAACCGCTTCGATACCGGTAGCTGCGTTGAGCAGAGAGGTCGTTGCCGCTGCGGTCGATGCGGCCGGAATGACGACGGGTGTTTGAGCGCCAGATGGATTGGTGATGATTGCATTTGTTGCACCTGCAAAGTCGTTGGCGGCACGCGCCAACGCCGCCGTCGTGGTAACCGCTGCCGTCGCACCCAGTTTTGCACCCCCGCTCAAGGCAGCCGTCTTCACGCCCTTCGCGGCGCTGATTTGCGAGGTGACTTGCTCGGCTCCCAGTGTTTCAGCCGATGCACCCGCCACAGAAACAGCGATGGTCTGGTTGGCGTTGGCCCCCACCTGGAAGTTCTGCGTGGTGAAGGTGCCGTCCAGCAAGGTCAGGCCGTTGAAGTTGGTGGTGGTGGAAATGCGGTTCAGTTCGGACAACAATTGGTTCGCTTCCGATTGCAGGCTCTTGCGGTCGGAGGCGCTGTTGGTCGAGTTGGCGGACTGGATTGCCAGTTCGCGCATGCGCTGCAGGATGTTGCCGGTTTCCTGCAACGCGCCTTCTGCGGTTTGCGCCAGGGAAGTGCCGTCGTTGGCGTTGCGCACGGCCTGATTCAGGCCTCGAATCTGCGAAGTCATCCGGTCGGAAATCGCCAGGCCCGCCGCGTCGTCTTTGGCGCTGTTGATGCGCAGGCCGGAAGACAAGCGATTCAATGATGTCTGCAAAGCGCTTTGCGAGGTATTTAAATTGCGCTGTGCATTCAACGACGCGATGTTGGTATTGATGACTTGAGGCATTTCGCTTCTCCTTTATCCGTGACGCTTACTGTAGTTATTTCCGTACTGACTTTATCATGTCGCTACGACCACTCTATTCTTACCGGCCTTCTTGGCCTCATACATAGCCTTATCAGCGCGGCCGATAACATCTTCCTGCGATTCTTCCGGCGCGCGTTGCGCGACCCCGGCACTAAAGGTCACTAGTACACGGTCGTTTTCATGCAGGAAAAATTTCTTGGTCAACTCGCGTTGCAGGCGTTCCACGGTAGCTGCTGCTTCTTCGATCCCGACTTCCGGCAGGACTATGACGAATTCTTCTCCGCCGTAGCGCGCTACCGTGTCGCTGGGACGCAATGTTTCTTTAATGACGCTGCTCAGGTGAACCAGTGCTTGGTCACCCGCCTGATGGCCAAGCGTATCGTTGAGACGCTTGAAATTGTCGATGTCGAGCAGCGCGACGCATAGCGGATGCTGGCTGCGATCGGCGCGGGTGGCTTCGCGCTCGAAGGCGGCATCCATGCCGCGCCGGTTGAGCGCGCCAGTGAGTTGGTCTTGCTGTACCAATTCGCTGACCTGGTTGAGCTCTTGCTCCAGCTCCTTGATCTTGCCCTGCGCCTCTTGCACCTGTTTGCGCGTTCCGACCAACTCTTCGTGCGAACGCAACGCGCTGGCTTGAATGATGCGCGTGTCGTGCATGATGTCTTCCAGCAGATGACCCAACTCGGTAATGTTATTGGATTTGCCGATCTTCTTGCTGTAGCTCTCGATTTTCTGATGGTATTCGCCGGTGCTTTCGGTAATCTCCCCGAGCCTGTCAATAAAGCTGGTCATCAGGCTTTTGAGGGTGGACTTGGCATCATCCAGGCTTTGCTTGAGCATTCCCTGTTTGATAATGGCATTGCGCAAACTGCGTTCGGCGTCGGCGATGGCGCGCATATCCATTGGCTTGTCGATGATCTCTTGCAAAATGACTATTTGCCCAAACAGCCAATCTTCGTCCTCGACCATTTCGCCGATGTTTTCCACCAACAGCCGCAACAAACGCACTAAACCATCATGAACCTTGGCATGATCTCCGGCGCGCAGTTCGACTTTTATCCAGAATTGGCGCAGGTATTTGGTTAATACAGCAAGCTGCTCCTGCGTTTTGCTGCTGCGTACCTGGCTGGCGAGGTTCTGCACATCCTGAGCCAACTCGGGTATTGTGCTGAGAATATTTTCCAGCGCCTGCGCCAGCAATTCCGAAATTTGGCCGAACAAATCAGCCGGGCCGCCGGGGCTACGCGCGGGAGATACAGCGCCAGTTGAGATTGGTGCGGCCGCGCCTGACTCACTGTCCGGCGCGGCATCAAACTCGATATTGGTCGCGGCCTGGTATCCCGCCCATGAGTTAATTAGCCCGGACAGCTTTTCAAACAAAATCTCCGGGTTTGCCGCAAACCGTACCAACACGGTTTCCAGACCCTCTTTTTTGCGGGTGACGGTCAAGCCTTTGTGGGTGGCTTCCAGTTGGCGCAACAAGTCGCGTATCAGCTCAGACCATGACTGACCCGCCTCGCCGCCGCTCGTTTTTGGCAAAACCTTTTCGATCTCCTTGAGGCATTGCTCCCAGTCCCCGGCTCCGATCACCTTCTTCAATGCCATGCTGACGGGTGCTGATTTGGGTGTCTGCGCAAGACGTTCGGCGATACCGCGCAAAACTTTTTCTGCGCCTTCACTTTCTTCACCGTGACTTCCAGCACCTTCAGCGCCGCCGATTTCAGCGTAAATTTTGGCGTAGTTACCCGGTGTCGGCGGAGTCTTGCGCGCCGCCAGCGTTTTCAGTGTCTCGCGTGCGAGATCAGACGGGCTTTGGGTCAGTTTACTCATGGTTCAACAAAATCTTCCCGCGCTGGAGCAACAGCTTCGCCCTGTCTCTTCAAAGAGAATACGGGCAGAACAAATGAGGTTGTTGCATCAAACATGGCATCACCGTATAAAATTTCCGCAGCGCAGGTTAACAGCACGCTATAACGGGAATTTACTTCGGGCGATTATCGGGTATCACAAAACTTGTAATAAGCTGAATAGAGGGCAAGTATTCCTTTATTTCATTTTTTGTGGCCAATCAAATCATTTGTTAACATGAGGCTACTGCGCTTCATGCGCAATGGATGATGTATGACTTGGAAAACCCTCGTAAGCCGCCTGCAGAAGGCGCACTTGCATCTCGCCGAACGATTCGCTCGGCTGTTGAAGCATAGCTTCTATCTTTACCTCGCCGGGCTGTTCAGCGTATTCGCGGTGCTCGACACTACGGTGCTGCATTTCACTGGCGAAATGCGCCAATCGGCATTCGACATGATGGTGCGCTATCGCATCGTGGTGCCGAAAGCCGATCCAGACATCGTCATTGTGGACATCAACGAGGCCAGCCTCGCGGCAATGGCGCAGGACTATGGACGCTGGCCGTGGCCGCGCCAGGTACTGGGTGAATTTGTCGAGCAGATAGAAAAACAGCAGCCGAAAGCGGTGGTGTTTGACATTTTGTTCAGCGATGCGGATGTGTACAACCCGGACAGCGATGTCTATTTCAACGCCGCCATCGCTACCACCCGCAACACTTTTTTCCCCATACTGAGGCTTGATCCCGCCAGCGACAAGTTGAGCCAGATCAAACCGTCGATGATTCCCGGTGCCAGGCCGTTGCCCGGCGCACAGCCGGATGCCGATGCAACCGTGGCGATGGTGTTGCCGCACTTTCAATCCGTGCTCGACGGTGGGCGGCTCGGCCTGCACAATATCTACCCGGATGGCGACGGTGTGGCGCGACGCTACAGCGTTTACAGCGAGGACTACGGCTGGGCACTGCCTTCGTTGCCTACGCGCATCGCCCGCGAATTGGGCTGGAGCGAGCCTGCCGCGCAGCAGGTATTGCTCAACTGGCGCGGACAGCCATTCACCTACCGCTACGCCAGTTTCAGCGACGTGTTCACCGACATGGGCAGCAAAGACAAAAAACGCCCGCCGGACGAGTTCAAAAATAAGATCGTCATCATCGGTTCCACCGCACCGAGCCTGTTCGACATCAAGGCGACACCGATGAACAAAATGCATCCCGGCGTGGAGATACTGGCCACGGCAATCGACAACTTCAAGCATGGCGATGCGCTGCGTTTTCCCGAAGGGCGGCTGTGGTATCTGCTGATCACACTATCTATCGTGTGGCTGACGGCATGGGGTTTTTATCGCGATGCCGGACGCGACAAAATTGATCAGATATTTGGCCTGTCGCAATTCATCCTGATCGGTATCAGCTATGCCAGCATCAACTTCACCAACACCTATATCAATCTCACCGGCCCGGTGACAGTAGGACTGGCGTTCTTCACGCTAGCCCGCTTGTATGCGATGGCGACCGGCAAGGCTCTGGAGCAAAATATGGTGCGCGCGGCAGCGGCGTGTAGCGGCGAGCTGCAAGCCACGCTGTTGCTGATTCGTCTCGACAGTGAACGCAATGTGATCCGTCCTGCCGTGCTGGGAAAGATTCGCCACGGGTTGGAAAAGTCTGGACAAGCCACCAAGAGCGTGGAAGCTTTGGCCGGTGAACAAAAAGGCTTGTGGAATCTGTTCGAGAACACACTGGCGGTCTCGTGGGTCGCCGAGGCACAGGATGCCGAAGCGCAAGCGGCAATCCGGCGCGACATCGAAGCGGCACTGGCCGCGTTGCCAAAAATATTGCGCCGCCATCTCGCCCAGCCTGATAATGCGGCCAGCCACTTCGTTTATCACGGGCATCTCGCCGGGGGTAACGCGGCGCGCGACGGCTGGCGCGTAATGTTTGCCGAGGCCTTGCTGGAATGGAACAAACAGGAGAAAAAATCAACATGAAAACCATAAGGCTCAGCTTTATATTTTGTGCGTTACTGCTCAGTAACGTGTTGCACGCCACCGAGAGCGGTACGGCGCTAAAAATCGACGAACTCAAGGTGGAGCCGTTCCGCGATGCCAGGACTGTGGCGAAGCTGGCAGTCGGCGACAAGGTGGATATCCTCAAGAAGGACGGGGGCTGGATGCAAGTGAACAGTGCCAAGGGCAAGGGCTGGGTGCGCATGCTGAGCATCCGCAAAGGTGATGCACGGAAGGGATCCGGCGATGCTGGCGGACTACTCGCTCTATCCTCGGGACGTGCCGGAACCGGTAAAGTAGTAGCAACCACCGGTATTCGCGGACTGAATGAGGAAGAATTGAAAGCGGCCAAGTTCGATCCGGAAGAATTGAATCGCGCCGAATCCTACGCCAGCAGCAAATCCGAGGCGGCGAAATTTGCCGCTCAGGGAAAGCTCGCGGCGCGCCCATTCGATTACCTTGCCGCGCCAAAATAGGGAGATCGCCATGAACCACAGAATATTATGGATTTTGCTGCTGGCGCTGCTCTCCACGACGGCATGGGGCGCAAATCCGTTCGAGCAGGAATTGCTGAAGGCGCTGAAGCAGAATGTGCAGCAACAAGTGACAGGCAAGTCAGCCACTTCAGTCGAAGAGGAAACCGCCATCGGGCGACAGATCGCCGGAAACCTGCTCGGTGCTGCGCCACTGGTCAAGGATGCAAAGCTGCAAAAATACGTCAACAGCATCGGCCGCTGGGTTGCCGACCAGAGCGAACGGCCCGAGTTGTCATGGCATTTCGGCGTGATCGAGTCGAACGACGTGAACGCATTCGCCACGCCCGGCGGCTATATTTTCGTCACGCGCGGCCTGTACCGCATGTTGCAGAGCGAGGCCGAACTGGCCGGAGTGCTGGCGCACGAGGTCGGTCACGTAATCCGCCAGCACCACCTGAAAATATTGCAGCAAGGCAAGCTGCTCGACCTGGGCAGCAAGCTGGTCGCCAAAAATGTCGGCGGCAACGACCAGTTGCAGGGGCTGATCGGCAGCGGCGCGGAAATCGTGTCACGCTCGCTGGACAAGGAGGCGGAATTCGAAGCCGACCGTATCGCCGTGGTGCTCGCCACGCGCGCGGGCTACGACTCGTTCGGCCTGCCTGCAGTGCTGCAACAGATCGGCCATTTCGCCAAGGACGACGGCGATGTGGCGCTGCTGTTCAAGACCCACCCGCATCCAGACGACCGCTTGGGCAAGCTGGGAGCAGCGATGGACGAACGCTTCGACACGGTGAAAGGCAAGACGCTGGAGCAGCGACTGTATCGCATCAAACCATAGCGCATCAAGAACACGAGAGCGAATATGGAGCGGGTGAAGGGGATCGAACCCTCGTATGCAGCTTGGGAAGCTGCCGTTCTACCATTGAACTACACCCGCGTGTTAGCATCGCATCTTACCGTAACTAAGCGGAAAATTGAAATTGATTGATGTTAATGTTAACGGCGTGGCGCGCCAATTTTCAGATGCCACCAGCGTTGCCGCTTTCATCGAAGAGATGGGCTTGACCGGCAAACGCGTCGCATTGGAGCGCAACGGCGAGATCGTGCCGCGCAGTTTGTTTGCCACAGAACAACTGGCGGATGGGGATAAGCTGGAAGTAGTAGTGGCGGTGGGTGGAGGTTAACATTTCAAGTGCCCAACAATCCGTAGGTCGGGCTATGTCCCAGCCTGATTCGGCGGGCAGTGTCCGCCCTACGAAAATATACTTCTAAATTGGAATTAAGCTAACAAATAAATTGCAACTGCATGAATAAGGAAAAAACATGAACGAAAATTTGGTTATCGCAGGTAAAAACTACTCCTCCAGACTGCTGGTCGGCACGGGGAAATACAAGGATTTCGCGGAGACCAAAGCAGCGGTCGATGCCAGCGGCGCGGAGATTGTCACCTTCGCGATCCGGCGCAGCAACATCGGGCAGAACCCCGACGAACCCAGCTTGCTGGAAATTCTGCCAACGTCGCAATATACGCTGCTGCCCAACACGGCCGGTTGCTACACCGCCGCCGATGCGGTGCGCACCCTGCGCTTGGCGCGCGAGTTATTGGAAGGGCACAGCCTGGTCAAACTGGAAGTGCTGGGCGACCCGCAATCGTTGTATCCAAACGTGATTGAAACCATTGCCGCCGCAAAAATATTGGTGGATGAAGGCTTCCATGTGATGGTTTATACCTCGGACGACCCGGTCATTGCAAAACAACTGGAAGACATCGGTTGTGTGGCCATCATGCCGCTGGCCTCGCTGATCGGCTCCGGCATGGGTATCCTCAACCCGTGGAACCTGCAACTCATCATGGAACATGTCAGCATCCCGGTGATCGTGGATGCGGGGGTCGGCACCGCTTCGGATGCGGCGATTGCGATGGAGCTGGGCTGCGCTGGCGTACTGATGAACACCGCTATAGCTGCCGCGCAACACCCGGTGCTGATGGCCAGCGCGATGAAACTGGCGGTGGAAGCCGGGCGTTCTGCCTATCTTGCCGGGCGCATGCCAAAGAAACTGTACAGCGCCAGCCCGAGTTCGCCGACAGACGGCATCATTGATGCGGCGGGCATCTAAAAACATTCTTTCGCAGATTGACGCAGATTAAAAACCGGGAAAAAATCTTCGTGAATCTGCGGACAGTCGTTGTTTTTTAACGTCATGACCAACTCATCCGAACTAAAAAACAGGCACATCCGCAGTTTCGTTCTGCGCCAAGGCCGCGTCTCACCCGCGCAGCAACGCGCCTGCGACACGCTGCTGCCGCGCTTTGGCATTCCCTATTCCGCACAGCCTCTCGATCTTGCGCAAGCATTCGGGCGCAACGCGCCGAAGATACTGGAAATCGGTTTCGGTATGGGTGACAGCACGGCGACCATCGCACTCGCGCATCCCGAAAACGACTACCTTGCACTGGAGGTGCATACTCCCGGCGTGGGCAATTTGCTCAAACTGATTGAAGCTCAACAAATCAGCAACACCCGCATCATTCGGCACGATGCCGTGGAAGTGATGCGCGACATGCTTGGCGATGCGACGCTGGACGGCGTGCATATTTTCTTTCCCGACCCGTGGCACAAGGCGCGTCACAACAAACGCCGTTTAATTCAAGCCCCGTTCATCGCACAACTGGTGCAAAAACTCAAGCCCGCCAACCCCGAGCCCGATCAAGTCGGCGGCTACATCCATGTTGCCACCGACTGGCAGAATTACGCCGAACAAGTGTTGGCGGTATTAAGCTCTGAGCCGTTGCTGAAGAACACGGTGGCGGATTATGCAGCGCGCCCCGCTTATCGCCCGCTCACCAAATTCGAGAAACGCGGCATCAATCTGGGGCATGGGGTGTGGGATTTGGTGTTCCACAGGAAGTGAACGGGCAAGATTTTTATCTATCCACCAGAAATATCTCCAGCAAATCATTCAAGAACCGTTGCCCAAGCTGCGTCGGTGCAATGCGCTGGTGATCCTGGAATAACAGGCCGCGCCGCTCTGCCTGTTCCAGTTCGCGGCGAATATTGTGCAACGGCAGACTGGTGCGTTCCTGAAACAACACGCTAGCGAAACCTTGATTCAAACGTAGCGCGTTCATCATGAACTCGAATGCCAATTCGTCACGCTGCACCTCATGCTCGCTGTGCGGCGGCGCACCCTTCGCCACTTGCTCCATGTAGGCCTGCGGCTGTTTGTGGCGCGCCTGGCGAATCACCTTGTCATGGAAGCTCAGCTTGCTGTGCGCGCCCGCACCGATGCCGAGATAATCGCCGAACTGCCAGTAATTGAGGTTGTGTTTGGCGCGGCGATTCGGTTGCGCAAAAGCGGATGTTTCATAGTGCTGATAGCCGTGCGCCGCCAGCGATTCTTCGATGCGCTGCTGCATGTTACTGCTCGTGTCATCGTCCGGCAGCGAAGGCGGATTGAGGTGGAACTGCGTATTCGGCTCCAGCGTCAGGTGATAACAAGACAAATGTTGCGGAGCAAATGACAGCGCGTTTTGCACGTCCTGCAATGCTTGCTCCAGTGTTTGCCCGAGAGTTTTGTCCTGATTATTACCGGGCAATGCATACATCAAATCGAGATTGATGTTGTCGAAATGCCGCTGCGCAATCTCGATCGCGCGTCTTGCATCATCGGCAGTATGAATGCGCCCCAACGCTTGCAAATGCGCATCGTTAAAACTCTGGATGCCCAGCGACAAACGGTTCACCCCGGCATCGCGGTAGGCGGCAAAGCGCGCCGCCTCCACCGTGCCTGGATTGGCCTCCAGCGTGATCTCCGCGCCGAGGTCGAGCGGCAGCAACATGCGCACGTTGCGCAGAATCTCCGCGACGCTCTCACCGTTCAACAGGCTGGGCGTGCCGCCGCCGAAGAACACCGTATAAACCTTGCGCCCCCAGATCAGCGGCAACGCCAGCTCCAGATCGCGGATCAATGCGGCGACATATTCCTTTTCGGGAAACGCACCGCGCGCTTCATGCGAATTGAAATCGCAATACGGGCATTTGCGCACGCACCAAGGAATGTGGATGTACAGCGACAACGGCGGTGAGACCTGAAAATTCACCATTTGCGATTTGAGTGGGAGAGGCTGAAGGATATGTGTCGTCATTTGCGCATTTCTATACATAGCGACACAAATTCACTTTGAAAAAAGTCACCGTGTGAGCG
>CAIZNF010000104.1 GCA_903934275.1 uncultured Nitrosomonadales bacterium | reverse complement strand
CGGTCCTGGGTCACATTTCAATCAGCACCCTAGGTCAATATTCAATCGGCGCTAACAACCCACCTCTTGGAAGACGAAAAATTGAGGGAAGGCCACCGGTCCGCGAGCCGCTAAATCGCGACATTGCAGGCGATGAAAATGCTTCTGAGGCAGATAAAAAAGCCGCACAACTTTCGCAGTGCGGCTTTTCAGGACAACCGGATACTCTATTGGCGCAGTTTTTTCGCAATCTCAAGCTCGGCATCCGCCCAATGCTCGGCAGAGTTTCCTTGGAAACCGTGTCGTTCGGCAATAAAGTAAGCTGCCGTCTCCACCATGCGGTAGTGTTCTTGTGGGGTAAGCTTCGAAGCCGTTTTCTTTGCGGCTGTCTCGGTCTTTGCGGCGGCCACGGTCTTTGCCGTTGCGGTCTTGGTCGGTGCAGTTTTTTTCGCCGGAGGTTTTGTTGCAGCCGCTTTTTTTACCACTGGAGTTTTCGTGGCTTTCGGTTTTGTAATTGCAACCGAAGTTTTTTTGGGTACCACTTTGGCTGTTACCGTTGTTTTAGTAGTTTTAGGTTTGCCGACAGTTGCGTCAGCTGTCTTGGCTTTAGTCGGATTTTTTGTAGCCGGTTTTGCTTTTTGAATTGCCATGTCAGTCACCTCGCTAGATTTTGGGTTGAGCTACCTACGAGCAAGCTTGTTACACTCCGCACAAGATATGTTCAGTTGTTGTAAATATCCGCGCTGCTCGGCATGATATTGGCTCAGTCTATACCAGTCAACCCAATTAAGGCTACCTAAAGTTAGCATTGCAGCCGGTCAAATACTTTCGCCCATATGAGTGCTCACAAAAAACGGTCATCTGCTCTTTGAGTGCGGCAACGTTCGCGCCACTACCCACGCACTAATTTTACCTGCTCCCCGTTTTTGGATTGCTCCGGCGAGCGCATTCAGGCTGGCCCCGGTGGTCAGTACATCATCCACCAGAGCGACATGTTTGCCGGTTAAATCCACATCGCAGAAAAACGCATTGTGCATGTTTTTTTTGCGCTCTTTCCAAGGCAGAGCGGATTGTGGCGGAGTGTCGCGCACGCGCTGGCATGAATCGGGCAGCAGCTCAATACCCAGTTCTCGGGCGGTTTTGGCGGCGAGCAACAGCGATTGGTTGAAGCCGCGTTCGCGCAGTTTGGCGGGATGCAACGGCATGGGAATAATGCAATCAGGCGAATCACTATGGTCAATCCTGAGCGCCAGTTTCTCGGCAAACGTGTTTGCCAGGGCAAGTTGCTCGCCGTACTTCATCGCTTGAATCAACTTGTCGAGAGGAAAGGAATAGCCAAACACAGCGGTGGTGCAAATGAACAACGGTGGATTTTTGAGACAGTGCCCGCATACTTCACCAGCGGGTGTTGGCAAGGCGCAAACCGGGCAATGTGGCTCGCTGAGATAAGGCAGGGCTGCGTCGCAAGCTTCACACCACAGGCCGTAATAGCTCATGCCGCCACATAGGACACAAGGTTGTGCAGGCAGGAATCGCTTAATTTTTGCACAGATGTTTGCAAGATTAGCTGGCATAATTGACAAGTTAGCTCTCTTTCCGGGATGATGCGTCGCATTTTTTGATCATACTCGGTAAAACTCCCATGAGCATCCAAACTCTCAGATTCAAGCGCCATGTCAAACAGTCAGCCACACAGCGGCACTGGGGTGTGGACGAGGTGGAGGTTTTGTTCAAGCTGCCGTTCGCCGATCTGCTGTATCGCGCGCAACAGACGCATCGCGAGCATTTTGACCCGAACGCGGTGCAGCTTTCCACGTTACTGTCCATCAAGACTGGCGGCTGTACCGAGGACTGCGGTTATTGCCCACAATCGGCATTTAATTCTGCCGGTGTGGAAGACCGAAAAATGCTGGCTGTGAGCACAGTGGTAGAGGCTGCGCGCGCCGCGCAGCAAAATGGTGCCGGGCGGTTCTGCATGGGTGCAGCATGGCGCGAACCCAGCGATGAGGACATGGCAAGCGTGGTGGAAATGGTCAAGGCGGTACGCGAATTGGGCATGGAAACCTGCGCCACGCTGGGCATGTTGAACGATGAGCAAACCGAACAACTGCGCGTTGCCGGGCTGGATTACTACAATCACAATCTGGATACCGCGCCGGAATTTTACGGCAACATCATCAGCACGCGGGACTACCAGGATCGGCTGGATACGCTGGGGCGCGTGCGTCACGCGGGCATGCAGATATGCAGTGGCGGCATTGTCGGTATGGGCGAAAATCTTACGCAGCGCGCGGGCTTGATTGCTCAGTTGGCCAATATGAACCCTTACCCTGAAAGCGTACCGATCAAGAT